>NZ_JBQJIM010000020.1:0-197616 GCF_052078295.1 Crossiella sp. CA198 | reverse complement strand
ATACTGAAGGAGGCCTCGTCGGGTCGGTTGTGTGTGGTAACTCAATCCAACCCGACGGGGCTCTTCACGTTCGAGGGAAGGTCAACTCCCGCGAGTTACGGACACAACTTCTGGCAACCCGCTTAGCAGCCGCCGCATCCGGTGCGGCAACCCGCCGGGTCAGTGCGAGGAGAGGAATCCACATGATCGGAAAGGTGTCGGCGGTCATCGCGGCGGTGGCGATCGTCGTCTCGCTCACCCCGGCCGCGGCCGGGGTCGCCGAACCGGCCAGGTCCCGCCTGGTGATCTCCCAGGGCGGCACCGCGGAGCAGCCGCTGATCGTCGACGGCACCGGCAAGGACGTCAACGGCATCACGGTCAACGCCAGTCACGTGGTGATCCGCAACTTCCGCCTGCTCGATCCGGAGGCGCCGGGGATTCGCGCGCAGGGCAACAACATCACCCTTGAGGACAACACGATCACCAAGCCGCGCAACGGCGATGGCGACGGCATCCGGTTCTTCGGCGCCGGGATCAAGATCCTGCGCAACACGGTCTCGGGCACCAGCAACCGGTACGGGCACGCGGACTGCATGCAGACCTACGCCACCAACACCCCGGCCAGCCAGGACGTGCTGATCGAGGGCAACCGGTGCGAGAAGATCGACAACATGTGCCTGATGGCCGAGGGCCCGAACGAGGGTGAGGGCAGCGGGCGCGGTCATTCACACCACTTCACCATTCGCGGCAATTTCTGCGAGACGGTGAAGGCCTCGCAGACGCTGATGTTCGAGGACATCCAGCACGCCACGATCGAGCAGAACGAGTTCGCCGCCTCGCCGGTGAAGGCGATCGGGCTGGCGATCAAGTCCACCAACGCGACCGTGCGCGGCAACAAGGTCAGCCCCGGCATCCGCTACGAGGTCGGCATCGACGACTCTTCCCGCCCCGGCTACCAGGGCCCCAAGCCCGGCGGCCGTCCCTGAGCCACCGGGACCCGGCCGCCCGGCACCAGGGTGGCCGGGTCCCGGCATGCGGGAAAGTCATCACCACCAGAGAAAACCGGCCTTGGACGTGCCCGCGGTCCGCCCCGGAAGCTGGATCCGGACCGAGGAGGACATCGATGACGGAACTGGCCCTGCCACTGGCGGGCACGCTGATCGCGCGGGACCACCACGGCTGGAGCCCGGAACTGCACGCGGAGTTCCGCCGCAACGCGCACAACGGCGCGGTCGGCAGCCGCCTGATCGAGGTGACCAGGTGGACCCGGCTGTGGGAGGTCCGGCTGGCGCCAGGGGAACGCCTGCCCGCGCACCGGCACGTGCTCGACTACTCCTGGACCGCCGTCCACAGTGGACACAGTCGTCAGCACAGCCACGACGGCAGCACCCGCGAGGTGACCTACCGGTCGGGAGACAGCAAGTTCCTGGCCTTCGCCGCGGACCGGTTCCTGTTGCACGATCTGGAGAACATCGGCGACACCCCGCTGCTGTTCATCACCACCGAGTTCCTGAACGGCCCCAACCCGCCCCTGCCGCTGTAGCTGCGCATCAGCGTCGGCTCACTCCCCTACCGACCGGTCGGGCGGCGCGGGCAGAAACGCGGGCACCACGGCCGCCGCCCGCTCCAGCAGTTCCAGGAACGCCCCGGTCATCGGATCCGGCGCCCGCCGGGTGAACGCCGCGACCGGCCTGCGCACGGCCGGTTCCGGGAAGGCCACGGTCATCGCGTCGGTGGGCACCAGGATGTTGGCCGGCACCAGCGCCAGGCCCAGCCCCGCCGCGGCCAGCCGGGGCGCGGCACTGGTCTGCGCGGTCCGCACCGACACGATCGGGCTGAACCCGGCCGCAGCGCAGGTCTGGTCCACCACCTCGGCCAGCCCGTTCACCGGGTCGAAGTGCACCCACCGCCGCTGTGCCAGCCCTGCCACCGGCAACCGCTCCCCCGCTGGCGGCGCCGACTCACCGGTCGGCAGGACCAGCACGAACTCCTCGGTGCCCAGCTCCCGCACCGGCCCGTCCCATTCTCGCGGCCGGGGCGAGACGGCGAGGTCGGCGAACCCGTCCCGCACCGCCTGTTCCAGGTGGTCCCGGTGGGTGAACTCGGTGATCCGCAACTCGACCTCGGGGTGCTCCTCCCGCCACAGCCGCACCACCGGCAGCAACGCGCCGAGCGTCAGCGACTGCACCACGGCCACGTGCAGCTCGCCGGTCAGCAGCCCGGCCGCCCGCCGCCCGATCTCCCGCACCCGGCGCGCCTCGGCCAGCGCGCTGCGCGCCGCGGGCAGCACCGCCCGGCCGACCGCGGTCAGTTCCACCCCGCGCGGCAACCGCTCCAGCAGCGGCGCCCCGACCACTCGTTCGAGTTCGCGGACGCTGCGCGAGAGGGCGGGCTGGGTCAGCAGCAACACCTCGGCGGCCGCCGTGAACGTCCCACTGTCCACGACCCCGACAAAACACTCCAACTGCCGCACGGTGACCACCCACGAACCCTAGGGCTCTTCCGCCACAAGGCGCGGGTCCCCGGCCGCTCAGCGGTGACGCAGGGCCAGGATCGCGTGCGCGCCGTGCACGAGTTCGGCATGCAGGTCGTCGGCGGGGATGTCGGCGAACAGGGTGATGGGGTCGGCCACCGCGGCCAGTGCCTGGGCGGCGCGCAGCCGGCGGCGCCAGTCGTCGTAGCCGTCGGAGAGCACGTCCATGGCGCGGTCGATGAGCGACTGGAACTGGTTGAGGACCTCGGCGGTCTGCTCGGTGTGCGCGGAGGCGTCCCGCAGCAGCAGGCCCATGGTCTGCCGGTGCTTGATCATGACGTTGGCGAAGCCGTTGAGCACCCCCTCCCGGCGCTCTTCTAGTTCGGCCTCCGGGTGCAGGCTCTCGAGCACGCCTTCCAGCTCGGCCAGGGGCGTCCGCACCAGGTGCACCAGGATCGCGGACTTGCCCGCGTGGTAGTGGTAGAGCGATGCCTTGGTGATGCCGACCGCCGCGGCGATCTGCTGCATCGAGGTGCCGCCGTAGGTGTGCTGACTGAACAAGGTCCTGGCCTCGTCCATGATCCGTGTCCAGGTCTTGTCTGGCATTCGAGTCCTCTCATTTCCGCTGGTCGAACGACCCTACCATCCGGTCGGTAGGCAACCATCCAACCGGTCGGTAGGCTAACTTCGGCCGTCTACCAACCGGTCGGTAGGCGCGCGCGACAACACGGAGGTGGGGCGTGGACGAGATCAACGGGACGGCCCGGACGGGGTTCGAGGGAGTCCGGGACGCCTTCAGCCGGAACTTCACCGAGGGCCGGGAGGCCGGCGCGGGACTCGTCGTGCTGCACCACGGGAACCCGGTGGTGGACCTGTGGGGCGGCCTGGCCGATCCGGCCACCGGACGGCAGTGGCGGCGCGACACCCTGGCCCCGGTGGCGTCCACGACCAAGGCGATGGCGGCGGTCGCGGCACTGACACTGGTCGATCGGGGACTGGTGGAGCTGGACGTGCCGATCGCGCGGTACTGGCCGGAGTTCGCCGCGGCGGGCAAAAGCGAGGTCACCCTGCGGATGTTGTTGTCACACAGCTCGGGCCTGGTGACCCTGGACGCGGATCCGATCACCTACGAGGACCTGGTCGCGATCACGCCGACCTTCGACAAGATCGCGACGGCCGGGTTGGAGTGGTCGCCTGGCAGTGCGCACGGGTATCACGGGGTGACGCTGGGACACGCGTTGAGCGGACTGGTGCACCGGGTTACCGCACGGTCGGTCGGGACGTATTTCGCGGCCGAGATCGCCGGGCCGCTGGGGTTGGACTGCTTCATCGGGTTGCCGGAGGCGGAGCTGCCGCGGTTGGCGCGGCTGGTGTTGCCCGGGATGGCCGAGGAGGTCCGGCTGGGCGAGACAGGACTGGCGGAGTGGGCGGAGGCGGCGGTGGATCCGTTGTCGTTGGGATATCGGGCGACGCAAGGGAGTTTGGCGATCGGGTGGGCGGAGGCGACGGACCCGAAGTTCGTGTTGGTGGAGGCGCCGTCCACGGACGGGGTGGCGAGCGCGGCGGGACTGGCCGGGATGTTCGCGTCCCTACTGAACGGTCGGGTGGTGTCGCGGAAGCTGCTTGATCAGGCTCGGCGGCGGCTTGTGAGCGGGGTGGACCGGGTGCTGGGGTGCCGGACGGACTGGGGGCTGGGGTTCATGGTCCCGGGCGGGCCGATGGTGCCGGCTGCGTTGCCGGAGGGGTCGTTTGGGCATGGCGGGAGCACGGGAGCGTTTGGGTTCGCGGATCCCGGGACCGGGTTGAGTTTCGGGTATGTGCCGAATCGGGGGGCGGAGTTGTTGGAGGGGGCTGGGTTTCGGGTGACGGGATTGGTGGAGGCGGTGTACGCGGCTGTCCGGGGTGGCGGGTTGGAGTGAGGGCGGGGCGGCCGGGGTTTGTTGACGGTGGTTTGGGGCGGGGCTATGTTCGTATGTAGAACTTGTGTGCGCAATGCGAACATTGGAGCGGGCGATGGCGGAGATCGTGTCGCTGGCGGATGGGGTCGCCGAGCTGGTGCGTGACGGGGACGTGGTCGCGCTGGAGGGTTTCACCCATCTGATACCGATGGCGGCTGGACGCGAGATCATCCGGCAGGGGCGGCGGGAGCTGACCTTGGTCCGGATGACGCCGGACCTGGTGTACGACCAGCTGATCGGCGCGGGCTGTGCGCGCAAGCTGGTGTTCTCCTGGGGCGGGAATCCCGGGGTCGGTTCGTTGCACCGGTTCCGGGACGCGGTGGAGCACGCGTGGCCGCGGGCGCTGGAGCTGGAGGAGCACAGTCACGCGGGGATGGCCAACCGGTATGTGGCTGGGGCTTCCGGGTTGCCGTTCGCGGTGCTGCGCGGGTATTCGGGGACCGATCTTGGTGCGGTGACGCCTACCATCCGGTCGGTTGACTGTCCGTTCACCGGGGAGCGGCTGGCGGCGGTGGCCGCGTTGAACCCGGATGTGACCGTCGTGCACGCGCAGCGGGCCGATCGGCGCGGCAATGTGCAGCTCTGGGGACTACTCGGGGTGCAGAAGGAAGCAGTGCTGGCGGCTCGGCGGAGTTTGGTGACCGTCGAGGAGGTGGTGGACGAGTTGTCGCCGGTGCCGGGGGCGGTCGTGTTGCCATCGTGGGCGGTCACCCGGGTCGCCGTGGTGCCGGGCGGGGCCCATCCCTCCTACGCGCAGGGATATTCCGAGCGGGACAACCAGTGGTACCAGGACTGGGACGCGATCTCGCGAGATCGGGAGCGGTTCCGGGAATGGTTGCGGGACAACGTCTTCGCGGACTCCGGGAGCCTGGCATGAGTGAGTACTCCGCGGACGAGATGATGACGGTGGCGGCGGCCAGGGCGTTGCGGGACGGGGTTCGCTGCTTCGTCGGGATCGGATTGCCTTCCACCGCGGCGAATCTGGCCCGGCTGACGCACGCGCCGGAGTTGGTGCTGATCTACGAGTCGGGGACCCTGGGATCCAAACCGGATCGGCTGCCGGCCTCGATCGGCGACGGGATCCTGGGTGAGACCGCGGATGCGGTGATCAGTGTGCCCGAGGTGTTCAACTACTGGTTGCAGCCTGGGCGGATTGATGTGGGTTTCCTTGGCGCGGCGCAGTTGGACCGGTTCGCCAACATCAACACGACCGTGGTCGGGGACTACCACCAGCCCCAGGTCCGGCTGCCCGGAGCCGGTGGGGCGCCGGAGATCGCGGCCTCCTGCCGGGAGGTTTTTGTGGTGGTCCGGCAGAATCCGCGGAGCTTCGTGGAGCGGGTGGACTTCGTGACCTCGGTCGGACACGGGTCCGGGGCCGGTGACCGGGAACGGCTGGGGCTGCGAGGCGCCGGGCCGACGACAGTGATCACCGATCTTGGCGTGTTGCGGCCGGACGCGGAGACGCGGGAACTCACGTTGACGCAGGTGCATCCGGGTGTGTCGGTGCCGCGGGTGCGGGCGGCCACCGGGTGGGAGCTGCGGGTCTCCCCCGAGTTAAGCGAGACGCCGGCGCCGACCGCGGCCGAGCTGGCGATGCTGCGGGAGCTGAAGGAGCGGTCATGACCGAGGTGTTCTTGCTGGACGGGGTGCGGACTCCGTTCGGGCGGCACGGCGGGGCGCTGTCGGGGGTTCGGCCGGATGACCTGGCGGCGGTGGTGTTGCGGGCGTTGACCGAGCGGGCCGGGTTTGATCCGGGGTCGGTGGACGAGGTGGTGTTCGGGGCGGCGAATCAGGCCGGGGAGGACAACCGGAACGTGGCGCGGATGGCCACCCTGCTGGCCGGGTGGCCGACCTCGGTGCCGGGCAGCACGGTGAACCGGTTGTGCGGGTCCAGCCTGGACGCGGCCATGCACGCCTCGCGGATGATCGCGGTCGGGGACGCCTCGCTGGTGGCGGTGGGCGGCGTGGAGTCGATGAGCCGCGCGCCGTGGGTGTTGCCCAAGCCCGCCAAGGGCTTCCCGGCGACGGACGCGACATTGCACTCCACCACGCTGGGCTGGCGGATGGTGAATCCGGCGATGCCGCCACAGTGGACGGTGTCGTTGGGCGAGAGCACCGAGATCCTGGCCGAACGCTCCGAAGTGGACAGAGTCAGTCAGGACGAGTTCGCGTTGCGGAGTCATCGGCTGGCCGCCGCGGCCTGGGCTGCGGGGCACTTCGACGAGCAGGTGGTCGCGGTACCCGGGGTGTCGCTGACCAGGGACGAGAGCATCCGGGCGGATACCACCGCGGCGAAACTGGCCGGGTTGAAGCCGGTTTTCCGTCCACAAGGGACGGTCACGGCCGGGAACTCCTCTCCGTTGAACGACGGAGCCTCAGCGGTGCTGCTGGGTGATGCGGACGCGGCACGGCGGTTGGGCGTGACGCCACTGGCCCGGGTCGCCGGACGTGGTGCGGCGGGAGTTGATCCGGACGTGTTCGGGCTGGGGCCGGTGCGCGCGGCGGAGATCGCGTTGCGGCGGGCCGGGATCGGCTGGTCGGAGCTGACCGCCGTGGAGTTGAACGAGGCGTTCGCGGCGCAGGCGCTGGCCTGCCTGCGGGCCTGGCCGGAGCTGGATCCGGAGATCGTCAACACCGACGGCGGCGCGATCGCGCTCGGGCATCCGCTGGGCGCCTCGGGCGGGCGGTTGCTGACCCAGTTGGCGCACCGGCTGCGGCGTGCGGGCGGCGGCTGGGGCCTTGCCACACTGTGTATCGGGGTCGGGCAGGGTCTGGCCGTGGTGCTGCAGGTGTGAGCGGGAGTGAGATGGACGAGCAGGCGGAGCGGGGCGCGCACCACGTGCAGTCGCTGGCGCGTGGACTGGCGGTGATCACCGCGTTCGGCCCGGACACCCCGGAGCTGACGCTGAGCGAGGTGGCCAGGGAGACCGGGATGACCAGGGCCGCCGCGCGCCGGTTCCTGCTGACACTGGTGGACCTGGGGTACGTGCGCACCGACGGCAAGCAGTTCGCGCTGACCGCGCGGGTGCTGGAACTGGGCTACGCCTACCTGTCCAGCCAGTCGCTGCCGGAGGTGGCGCAGCCGCACCTGGAGCGGTTGTCGGCCGAGGTCGGCGAGTCGAGTTCGGTGTCGGTGCTCGACGGCGGGTTCGTGGTGTACGTCGCGCGGGCGGCGGTGACCCGGATCATGACCGTCGGGATCAGCGTGGGGACCCGGTTTCCGGCCTTCGCCACCTCGATGGGGCAGGTGCTGCTGGCCGAGCTGGACGCGACCGCGCTGAAGGATGCGTTGGCGGCCAGCGGGTTGACCCGGCTGACCACGCGGACGATCACCTCGGCGGACCGGTTGCGGGAGCAGTTGCGGGTGGTGCGGGAGCAGGGCTGGGCCGTGGTGGACCAGGAGTTGGAGGAGGGGTTGCGGTCGGTGGCGGCGCCGATCCGGGACCGGGCGGGCCGGGTGGTGGCGGCGGCGAACATCGCCACGCATGCCAGCCGATTCTCCGCGGCGGCGCTGGAATCGGAGTTGCTGCCGCGGTTGTTGTTGGCGTGCAAGGGGATCGAGGGTGATCTGCGCGCTCGGCGTTGAGCGCCCTACTCGGCTGCGATACGGAAGGTGAAGTTCAGCGACCGCCACGGGCCAGGACGACCGTCGGGAGCCGTTGCCTGGTGTTCGGGGAAGTCGACGATCAGGCCGGTTTTGACGCCGAACACCGTGTCGGAGTCCAGGTACCGGCCGCCCCGGACGAAGAGCTGGGTCACCAGGGTGCGATAGCCAGGCTTGGCGATCATGAAGTGCACGTGCGGGGCGCGGTAGGGGTGGCGGCCGACCGCGGCGAGCAGTTGGCCGACCGGGCCGTCCTCGGGGATGGGGTACTCGGCGGGCAGGATCGCGGTGAAGGTGAGTTTTCCCAGGGAGTTCGTGTGGAAGCGGGCGCGCAGCACCGGTCCTGCCAGGTCGGGCAGCTGGACGTCGTAGAAGCCGTCTTCGTTGGCCTGCCAGACATCCACCACCGCGCCGGCGACCGGGGCGCCGCCGATGTCGGTGACGGTGATGTCGGCGAACATCGGGGTGCCGGGCAGTCCGGCGGCCAGGTCGGCGCCGTGCGGTGTCTCGGGTGGACCGTCCACATAGAACGGTCCGAGCACCGCGGACGGGGTGGTGTCGGGGGTTCTGGAGTTGGTGAGGATGTCGACCGCGCTGGAGACCCCGAGCACGTCCGAGAGCAGCACGAACTCCTGGCGGGTCGGGGTGCTGATCTGGCCGGTGCGGGCCAGGAATTCCACCGCTTGCTGCCATTCGGGTTGGGTGAGATCGTTGCGACCGACGTAGCCGTGCAAGGTGCGGACCAGGTCACCCAGTAGCTCGCGGGTCCGCCGATCGGGGGTGTTGGCGAAGCTGGCCACGACTTCCTCGGTGAGGGGGTTGAGGTCGGGCGGGCCGGAAGACGTTGGGGCGTGGCTGTTCCAGGCATCGGTCAGCAACGCGGTGAGGCCGTCGGCGGTGACCGGACGCGGGTTCGGGTACGGGGTGGCGGTGGCGAGTTCGACCACCCTGGGCAGGTCGGCCTGGGCCAAAC
This sequence comes from Crossiella sp. CA198, assembly GCF_052078295.1. Lineage (NCBI taxonomy): Bacteria > Bacillati > Actinomycetota > Actinomycetes > Pseudonocardiales > Pseudonocardiaceae > Crossiella > Crossiella sp. CA198. The sequence goes on along the minus strand of NZ_JBQJIM010000020.1, from coordinate 188,629 downwards.
CCAGTTCCCGCAACGAGATCGGGCCACCCAGGCCGACGATCAGGTCGTACAGGCCGCGGGGTGCGTCGGTGACACCGAGTGCCTCGGCGATCAGGCGCATCGCGGCTGGGGCGGCGGAAGCGTTGTAGGCCATGGCATGCGGTAGTACGACGGTGTGGGTTTGCGCGTGCGGCAGGCCAAACGCGCCACCCAGGGTGTGGCAGAGCTTGTGATGCAGACCCATACCGACCGAACCGAGGCAGGTCCCGGCCAGCCAGGCGCCCTGCAACGCGTCCGCGCGAGCGTCGGCATCAGCCGGGCCGGCCACGATGCGAGGCAGCGCGCGGGCCAGGAGGGTGATCGACTCGACCGCGAGGCGTTCGGTGACCGGGTTGGCCTGCGAGGCGTAGAGCGCCTCCACCGCGTGCGCCATCGCGTTGATCCCACTGGTCACCGACAGTGCGACCGGCAGGCCGAGGGTCAGCTCAACGTCGTAGATCACCGTCTCCGGCAGCACCTTCGGCGAGGTCAGCGTCGTCTTGCGGCCGTGCTCGGTCTGGCCAAGCACCGCGGTGACCTCGGACCCGGCGTAGGTCGTGGGCAGCACCACTTGCGGCAGGCCGGTGCGCAACGCGAGGGCCTTGGCCAGGCCGCTGGCCGAGCCGCCGCCGACCGCGACCAGACAGTCGATGTCGCTGGCCCGCAGCAGTTCCAGCGCGGACTCGGTGACCTCGACCGGCGTGTGCATGGCAGCCCGATCGAACCGCGCGGCCAGCAGCGGACCGAGCGAGGCCGCGGCCCGATCGGTCCCCGCTACGGAGGTGCCCAGCAGCAGGGCCCTGCCGCCGCCGAGGGCGCGGACCTCCGCGGGCAGTCGGCTCAGCGTGCCCGCGCCGAAGACGATCCGGGCGGGGTTGGCGGTGTACTCGAACTCGGCCATGCGGGCAGTATCCGGCCGATCTCCGGATTCGGCCCTGCACAAACGCGCTGTGCTCGCTGCACAGAACGCGCGTCACCCGGTCCGGCGAACCGCGCCGGGGCCTGGTCGGTGCGAGGCTGGGCCGGGGTCGCCGGGGTGCGGCCGCAGCGGCGGGGCCGGTGGGCGGCGGGGCCGGTGGGAGGTGGGCCGGTGGAGGCTGAGTCTGAGGGGGCTGGGGCTGGGGCTGGGGCTGGGGGCGATTGGGGCGGCGGTGCGGGTGGCGCGCTTCCTATTGTTCACGCAACGCGGGAAGCGGTGATTTGGTTCCCAGCGTATCCACAGGGGCGACCCTGGGCTGGCCTTTGTCCACAAAGTGCTGGTCAGGCATGGTCCCGAGGCAGTCAGGGCCTGGCTAGATGTTACAGCAGGGGGTCGCGGGCGCCCGGTTCCTCGGGCAGCCACCTCACGCACCGCCACCTCGGCCAGGTGGACGTGCACCGTGTCCACGGGGTCGCACAGCTCCACGGTCAGTTCGTGGTGCGCGGGCTCCCCGGGCGGGGCGCCCCAGTCCCACGCCGCGCCGCGCCGCGCCGCGCCCCGGCCGGGCCGGGCCGGGCCGGGCCGGGCCGGAGTGTGCGGGATGAGCTGGTGGCTGCGGGCCAGGGCGAACTCCGCGCGATACGGACATTCGTGCCGGGTGGACCGGGTGGAGCGGTGGACGTGGCTCAGCCCGAGCCCGGTGGTGGTCCGCTCGGGCTGAGCCCGCGGTTGGGCGGGGATGCCGGTGGAGTCGGCGAGTCCCAGCTCAGCGGGTGGGGCGTCAGCGGGTGGAGTAGGAGTGCGCTCCGGTTCCGGCCAGTTTGCCGCCTGCCACGATCAGGTACTCGTCGCGGATCGGGGAACCATCGAAGAAGTTCTCCAGGATCTCCCGGGTGCCCGCGGCGTAGCGGGTTTGCGCGGACAGCGAGGAGCCGGAGATGTGTGGGGTCATGCCGTGGTTCGGCATGGTGCGCCACGGGTGATCGGCGGGGGCGGGCTGTGGGTACCACACGTCACCGGCGTATCCGGCCAGGTGACCGGACTCCAGTGCGCGTACCACGGCGTCCTGGTCGGCGATCTTGGCTCGGGCGGTGTTGATCAGGTAGGCGCCGCGGCGCATGGTCGAGATGAGCTGGTCGTCGAAGAGGCCCTCGGTTTCCGGGTGCAGGGGGGCGTTGACGGTGACCACGTCGCAGTGCGGCGCCATCGAGGCCGCGTCCGGGTGAAAGGTCAGGCCCAGCTCCTGTTCGACGTCGGCGGGCAAACGGTGCCGGTCGGTGTAGTGCAGGTGCACGTCGAAGGGCTTGAGCCTGCGCAGCACCGCGAGTCCGATCCGGCCGGCGGCGACCGTGCCGACGTGCATGCCCTCCAGGTCGTAGGAGCGGGCCACCGCGTCCGCGATGTGCCAGCCGCCCTCGTTGACGATCCGGTGCGCCGGCAGGTAGTTGCGGACCAGGCCGAGGATCATCATCACCACGTGTTCGGCCACGCTGATGCTGTTGCAGTAGGTGACCTCGGCGACGGTCACCCCGGCCTCGATCGCGGCGGCCAGGTCCACGTGGTCCGAGCCGATGCCCGCGGTGACCGCGAGCTTGAGGTCGCGGGCCTTGGCGATCCGTTCCGGGGTGAGGTAGGCGGGCCAGAACGGCTGTGAGATCACCACGTCCGCGTCCACCAGTTCGCGCTCGAACACCGAGTCCGGGCCGTCCTTGTCCGAGGTCACCACCAGGGTGTGGCCGCGGCTCTCCAGGAACCGGCGCAGGCCCAGCTCACCGGAGACGCTGCCGAGCAGCGCGCCGGGGGTGAAGTCGATCGCCTGCGGGGTGGGCAGGGTCTGGCCACCGGGGTAGCCGTGCAGGTGCGGGAGGTCGTCCCTGGCGTACCCGGTCGGGTAGCCGTCCACCGGGTCGTCGTAGAGCACGCACAGCACCTTCGCCATTTCGCCGTCTCCTCGCACTGGGGTGGGTTTCCCTTGCCTCCCACAGCGTTCTGCCCGGCAACAGCGCAGGTCAAAGCGTTCTTTCCTGTTGCTCGATAGGCGCGGGCTATGACAGGTGGCCGCGCGCCACCCGGTCCAGTTCGGCGCGCACGTCCAGTGAGCGGGCCACCTCGGCCAGGGCCGCGGCCATCGGCGCCTCCGGATCGCGGTCCGCGGTGACCAGGCCGACCCTCGGGGTCTGCGCGGTGCCGTGCAGCCGGAGCACCCGCATCCCGGCCGGCACGCCGAACATGTGCAGCCAGGCGTGCGAGATGACCGAGTACCAGGTCCGGGTGGCCACGTGGGCGTAGAGCGCGGCCACCGAGTCGGTCTCCACCGCCGGGGCCACGGTCGCGCCCGCCGCGGCGAACAGCTCGTCCAGGATCCGCCGGTTGCGCATTTCCGGGGATAGCAGGCACAGCGGCACCGCGGCCGCCTCGGCCCAGCTCGCCGACCCCTGACGAGCAAGATCACTGTCGCTCGGCGCGAGCAAGAGATAGCGTTCCTCGTATACGGGGAGTCGCCGGACCCGGCCCAGCTGCTCACCGTCCAAATAGGTCAGTCCGGCGTCCAGTTCGAACTCGGCCAGGCCGTGCGCGATGTCCCGGGAGGACAGTGCGCGCAGCGAGACCTTGGCATGCGGATGTCGTTGGCAGAACGGGGCTGTGAGCAACGAGACCGCGGTCAGCGCGGTGGGGATGGCGCCGATCCGGACCGTCCCGGTGAGGCCCTCGCGCATCGCGGAGAGGTCGTCCTGGAGGGCGTCCCGCTCGGCCAGGATGCGGTGCGCCCACAGCAGAACCCGCTCACCCTCCGCAGTCAGACCGGCGAATTTGCGGCCCCGGTCGACCAGTGGCGCGCCCAGTTCCTTCTCCAGCGAACGGATCGCCGCGGACAGCGAGGGCTGCGAGACATGGCAGGCCGCGGCGGCCCGGCCGAAGTGCCGCTCCCGCGCGAGCGCGACCAGATACTCCAGTTGACGCAACAGCACGCCTCAGCATGGTCCAGTCCAACGGTCGCGGTCCAGTCCCGCGCAACCGATTCCACATTGCCGCGCAACCGATTCCACATGGGGTTTTCACGGTTCTGAACCCGTCCACAATGGACAATCAGTGAATTGAGTCCGACCCGGATGGACGATTTCCCGGAAATGCGGGAACCCCTAGCATCGCCGGGGTGCTGCGGCGGCGAACCCCACACGTAATTCCCATTCCAGCGACCCGGCAGGTTGTGACCACCAGGTTTTCCCTGCGTACCACCGCTTTCGCGCTATCCGGCGCACTGGCCCTGAGCAGCTGCGCCTCCCCGGTCGCCGGTGGTGGCGACACCCCCGGCACCAGCGGCGCGACCACCTCGGTCAGCCTCGGGGTGGTCCCCGTCATCGACGTGGCACCCATCTACCTAGGCAAAGAAAAGGGTTTCTTCAGCAAACGGGGTATCGACCTGCGTTTGGAGACCGGCCAGGGCGGCGCGGCCATCCTGCCCGGGGTGATGAGCAGCCAGCTCACCTTCGGTTTCAGCAACATGACCTCGCTGCTCGTGGCCAGGGACAAGGGCCTCGACGTCAAGGTGGTGGCCAATGGCACCTCCTCGACCGGGAAGTCCGGTGGCGATTTCGGCGCCGTGGTGGTCCGCGGCGACTCCCCCGTGCAGAACGCCAAGGACCTGGCTGGCCGCAGTGTCGCGGTGAACACCCTGAAGAACATCGGCGACACCACGGTGCGTGCCTCGGTGCGCAAGGCCGGCGGCGATCCGGCCGCGGTGAAATTCACCGAGCTGGCCTTCCCGGACATGCCCGCGGCACTGGCCAAGGGCAATGTGGACGCGGCCTGGGTGGTGGAACCCTTCCTCACCATGGCCAAGAACCAGGGCGCCAGGGTGGTGGCCTGGAACTTCGTGGACACCGCGCCGAAACTGACCGTGGCGGCCTATTTCACCTCGGCCAAGGTGCGCACCGAACAACCCGACCTGGTGCGCCGGTTCACCGAGGCGGCCAAGGAATCCGCCACCTACGCCACCGCGCACCCCGATGAGGCGCGGCAGGCGATCACCAGCTACACGAAGATCACCAAGGAGCAGGTGGCCGCGCTGACCCTGCCGGACTGGCCGGCTGAGGTGAACCGCGAATCGGTGGCCGTGCTGGCCGATCTCGCGCCACAGGACGGCCTGGTCTCCGGCAAGCCCGACCTGACCGCACTGCTGCCATGATCCTCACCTCCCCGGTGCGCGGCGCCGGCACCTCGGCCACCACCCTCGGCGCGCTCGGCGTGGCGGGGCTGGCGGTCGTGCTGGAACTGGCGCCGCGCCTCGGGCTGGTGTCCACTGTGTACCTGCCACCGCTGACCGAGATGCTTGGCGCGCTCGCCGCCGAGGCGGCCAGTCCGGTGTTCTGGTTCTCCCTCTACGAAACCCTGCGTGGATGGGCCATCGGCCTGCTGCTCGCGGTGGGCGGCGGGATCCTGCTCGGCGTGCCGATCGGGCTGCTGCCCGTGGTGCGCAAGGCCACCGCCTCCACCATCGAATTCCTGCGGCCGATCCCCTCGGTCGCGCTGGTTCCCCTGGCCGTGCTGCTCTTCGGCACCGATCTGCGCTCGACCCTGCTGCTCGTGGTGTACGCGGCCTTCTGGCAGGTGCTGGTGCAGGTGATCGCCGGGGTGCGCGATGTGGACCCGGTCGCGATGGACACCGCCACGGTGTACCGGCTCGGGCTGTGCGCCAGGGTGCGCCGGGTGGTCTGGCCCAGCGCGTTGCCCTACGTGCTCACCGGGGTGCGGCTGGGCGCGAGTGTCGCGCTGGTGCTCGCGGTCACCGGCGAGCTGGTCATCGGCAGTCCCGGACTGGGCAGGCAGATCGCGCTGGCCCAGTCCAGCGGCGCCATCGCCACGCTGTACGCGCTGGTGCTGGTGACCGGTCTGGTCGGCATGCTGCTCAACCTGGTTTTCCGGGCGGTGGAACGGCATGTGCTGGCCTGGCATCCGGCCGTGCGAGGTGACTCGGTCCGGTGACCGCCAGACTGCTCCGACGCCTCGCCTACGCGGTGGGGCTGCCGGGAGTCCTCTTCGGCCTGTGGTGGTTGTCCTCTTCGGACAGTCAGAACATCTACCTCCCCCCGTTGTCCCGGATCCTGGCCACCTTCGGCGAGGTGTGGTTCTCCGAACGGCTGCTCAACGACGTGCTGCCCAGTCTCGGTCGCCTCGCCTTCGGATTCGCGCTGGCCGCGGTGCTCGGCATCGGTCTGGGTGTCCTCATCGGACTCAACCGGACCGTGCGGCTGGCCACCGAGCCGGTGCTGGAGTTCTTCCGCGCCATCCCGCCCCCGGTGCTGGTGCCGATCCTGATGCTGTTCGCGGGCATCGAGGACACCATGAAGATCACCGTGATCGCCGCGGGCGCGGTGTGGCCGGTGCTGCTCAACACGGTGGAGGGGGTGCGCGGCATCGACGAGGTGCTGCGGGACACCGCCCGGTTGTACCGGCTGCGCGGGGTCACCGTGCTGTGGCACCTGGTGCTGCGCTCGGCCAGCCCGCGGATCTTCACCGGGTTGCGGCAGGCGCTGTCCATCGCGGTGATCCTGATGGTGGTGAGCGAGATGTTCGCCGCCACCAACGGACTCGGCTTCACGATCATCTCCTTCCAGCGCGGTTTCGCGATCCCGGAGATGTGGAGCGGCATCATCCTGCTCGGACTGCTCGGCGTCGCGCTGTCCCTGCTGTTCCGCGTGGCCGAACGCCGCGCGCTGTCCTGGTACCTCGGCCTCCGGCGCGCCCAGCGGGACGACGGATGAGCCGGGACGTCACGGAGGCGAGGCAAGGCATGCTCACGGTGCGGGAGCTGCACAAGGTCTACCCCGGGGAGAACCGGACGGTGGAGGCGGTCCGCGAGGTCAGTCTGGAAGTCGCGGACGGCGAACTGGTCTGCCTGGTCGGACCCTCCGGCTGCGGCAAGACGACCCTGCTCAAATGCCTCTCCGGCCTGCTGCCGCCCACGGGCGGCAGTGTCGCGGTGAACGGGAAACCGGTCACCGGTCCGCCGGTGGAGCTGGCCATGGTGTTCCAGGAGTATGGGCGCAGCCTGTTCCCCTGGCTGACCGTGTGGGAGAACGTGCAACTGCCGTTGCGGCAGAAGAAGATGGCCAAGGCCGAACGGGAACGCCTTGGCAGGCTGGCCCTCTCGGCCGTCGACCTGGCCGGGGACCACGACGCCTACCCGTGGCAGCTCTCCGGCGGCATGCAACAGCGGGTGGCGATCGCGCGAGCGGTGGCCTACCAGCCACGGGTGCTGTTGATGGACGAGCCCTTCGCCGCGGTGGACGCGCAGACCAGGGCCGATCTGGAGGACCTGATCCGCCGGGTGTGGCGGGATCTGCGCGTCACGATCCTGTTCGTCACCCACGACATCGACGAGGCGGTCTACCTGGGCGAGCGGGTGATCGTGCTCTCCAGCGCGCCGACCGTGGTGCAGCAGGAGATCCGGATCGACCTGCCCGCCGAGCGCGATCAGTTGCACACCAGGGCACTGCCGCGTTTCGCCGAGTTACGGGCGGAAGTGTACGAGCAGATCCAGAAAGCCAAAGCGTCCGCGACCCGTTGAGGAAAGGGGGGAATAGCTCGTGCGCACCAGGGTTGGCATCGTCGGCGCCGGACCGGCCGGACTGCTCCTGTCCCACCTGTTGCACCGCAACGGGATCGACTCGGTTGTGCTGGAAACCCGCAGCCGCTCCTACATCGAGAAGCGGGTTCGCGCCGGGGTCCTGGAGGCCCCGACCGTGGAACTGTTGCGCGAGGCCGGCGTGGCCGATCGCCTCGACCGGGAAAGTCTGACCCACCACGGGATCCTGTTGCGCTTCGACGGGGTGGAGCACCGGATCGACTTCGCCGACCTGGTCGGCAAGGCGGTCACCGTGTACGGGCAGCAGGAACTGGTCAAGGACCTGGTCGCCACCCGGCTGCGCGACGGCGGCGACCTGCGGTTCGAGGTGCGGGACGTGCGCCTGCACGGCCTGACCACCGAATCGCCGTGGATCGGCTACACCGACCGGCACGGCAGGCCGCAGGTGCTCGACTGCGCGGTCATCGCGGGCTGCGACGGCTTCCACGGCGTCACCCGTCCGGCCGCGCCCACGCTGACCGCGCTGGAACACCGCTACCCCTTCGCCTGGCTGGGCATCCTGGCCCGCACACCCCCGACCCGTGCCGAGGTGGTCTACGCCGCGCACGACCGGGGTTTCGCACTCGCCAGCATGCGCACCCCCGAGATCAGCAGGCTCTACCTCCAGGTGTCCACAGAGGACACTCCGGCGGACTGGCCTGCCGAGCGGATCTGGGCGGAGCTGAGTGCCCGGCTGGGCGAGGAGATCCGGCCCGGCGAGATCCTGGAGACCATCAACACCGACCTGCGGGCCTTCGTCGCCGAACCCATGCGGCACGGGCGGTTGTTCCTGGCCGGGGACGCCGCGCACATCGTGCCGCCCACCGGCGCCAAGGGCCTCAACCTGGCCATCGCCGACGTCGCGCTGCTGGCCGATGCCTTCACCGCGTTGCTGGCCGAGAACGACGAGCGCCCCGCCGAGTCCTATTCGGACACCGCGCTGCGCCGGGTCTGGCGGGCGCAGCGGTTCTCCTCGCTGATGACCGACATGCTGCACCGCTCCCCCGGCGCGGACAAGTTCCAGCGTTACCTCCAGCTCTCCCAGCTGCACCACACCGTCAGCTCGACCGCCGCGGCGACCAGTCTCGCCGAGGACTACGTCGGACCGCCCTTCGCCCGCACGATCGCCGTGCCGAGTTAGGAAAACCCCCGATGAACCCGCGAACCCGCAGACCCCGCTCAGTCGCGCTGTTACTGTCCCTGCTGCTGTTGGCCACCGGCTGTGGCGTCTTCGGCGGCAGTGCCGGCGGCAGCGGGGCGCCGGTGCAGGAACAGCGGATCCGGCTCGGCATCATGCCGGTGGTCGATGTCGCACCGGTGCACATCGCGCTGGCCAAGGGCTATTTCAAGGCCGAGGGCCTCAAGGTGGAGCTGACCACCATCCAGGGCGGCGGGCCAGGGGTGGCGGGCATGCTCAAGGACGAGCTGGACTTCACCTTCGGCAACTGGGTGTCCTTCTTCGCCGCCGAGGCCAAGGGCACCGCCAAGAACGCCGGCGGCATCAAACTCGCCGCGGACGGCTATCAGGCGCGGGCCAACATGTTCCTGGTGCTCACCGGACCGGACTCACCGATCCGCGGCCCGAAGGACCTGGCCGGCAAGAAGATCGCCATCAACACCTTCAAGAACATCCTGGAGCTGACCGCGCGGGCCACCCTGGAGGCCAACAACGTCGACCCGAAAACGGTGACGTTCGTGGAAATGCCGTTCCCGGACATGCAGGCGGCCCTGCAAAACAAGAAGATCGACGCCGCGTTCATGGTGGAACCCTTCATCAGCAAGGCCGAACGCACCCTGGGCGCGGTCCCGGTGCTGGACGCGGCCAGCGGCCCCACCTCCGACATCCCGATCGCCGGGTACGCCACCACCGGCGCCTTCGCCAAGGCCCATCCCCAGGCGGTGGAGGCGTTCCGGCGGGCACTCAACCGCGGTCAGCAGGACGCGGCCCGCAAGTCCACAGTGGAATCACTGCTGCCCGGCTTCGCCCAGATCGACGCGGAGACCGCGGCACTGGTGCACTTCGGCGTGTACCCGATCAGCATCGACGCCACCCGGCTGCAACGGGTCGCCGACCTCATGCGCACCTACGGACTGTTAGAGGCGCCGATGGACATCAAACCAATGCTGCTCGGCGGGAGCCCGGCATGAGCGAGCACGAGAAGCCCAAGTCCCCCAACGGACGTTCGCTGTCCCCGCGGAACTGGCCACTGCGCAGCAAACTCGCGGTGGTGCTGCTGGTGCCCGCGCTGAGCACGGTGACCCTGGCCGGGTTGCGGCTGAGCAGTCAGCTCGGCGATGTGGACCTGTTCGCCAAGGTGCAGCAGGAACTGCAGATCGCGGGCAAGGTGGTGGCCACCGGCACCGCGCTGCAACGGGAACGCGACGCCGCGGTGTCCTATGTGGCCAGTGGCAGGGCCGCGGGCGGACCCGAGCACAGCAACCGGATCTCCGCGGTGGACCTGCAGGTCGGCGAGTTGCGCGCGCTCGGCGCGGCGGCCACCGGGATCGGCGGCGGGGTACGCGGCTCGTTCGAGGTCGCGCTGGAATCCCTGGACAAGCTAGGCGCGTTGCGGCGCACCGTGCAGGGCACCAAATACCCGGTGGGCGCGACCATCACCGGCTACACCCAGATCATGGACTCGCTGACCCAGGTGCAGCGGGCCGCGACCGCCGGGGTCAACGACCCGGTGCTCACCCCACTGGCCACCGCGGCCAAGGCCCTGGCCGATGCCAAGGAACAGCTCGCGGTGCAGAACGCGATCCTGCAGGCCGCGGCCCGCGCCGAGGAGTTCCCGCCCGGCCAGGTCACCGCGTTGCGCTCGGCCCGCTCCCGCTTCGACGCGGCGCTGGCCGAGTTCGAGAGCACCGCCAGCCTGGCCGACCGGCAGCGCTACCTGGACACCGTCAGCGGACCGCCGGTGGACGGGCTGAACCGGTTGGTGCAGCTGGCGCTGGTGCAGGCCGACGCCGGGCAGCCGGTGACCATCGACGACGTCGAGGTGCTGCGCGACGGTGACCGCACGGTCGCCCTGGTGGCCGAGGTGCTCACCAACATCCAGCAACAGGCGGAGAAATCCGTGGTGACCGTGATCGCGGACGCCCGCGCCGCGGTGTACCGGGACTCCGCGCTGGTCGGTCTGGCCCTGCTGGCCGCGTTCGCGCTGATGATCATGGTGGCGCGCTGGATGCTGGTGCCGTTGCGCGCCCTGCGCGGCGCGGCGCTGGACATCGCGCGGGTGCGGCTGCCCGCGGTGATCAGCCGGATCCGCGCGGAGAAGGACCCCAGGGCCTCGGCGGAGACCGCGGTCGCGCCGGTGCCGGTGCACACCACCGACGAGGTGGGCCAGGTGGCCAGGGCCTTCGACGTGGTGCACAAGGAGGCGGTGCGGCTCGCGGTGGCCGAGATGGCCTTGCGCGCCAACGTCAACGAGATGTTCACCAACCTGTCCCGGCGCAGCCAGGAGATGGTGGAGCGGCAGATCGACCTGATCGACCGCCTGGAACAGGAGGAGCTGGACCCGGACCACCTGGCCCGCCTGTTCGAGCTGGACCACCTGGCCACCCGGATGCGCCGCAACAGCGAGAACCTGCTGGTGCTCTCCGGGACCAGCCCGGAGCGGTGGGTGACCCGGCCGGTGCCGGTGTTCGAGGTGATCGGCGCGGCACTGTCCGAAGTGGAGGCTTACGCCAGGGTCGAGGTGCTGCCGGTGCCGGAGACCCTGATCCAGGGCCGGGTGGTCACCGACCTCACCCACCTGGTGGCCGAACTGCTGGACAACGCGACCGAGTTCTCCCCGCCCACCACCAAGGTCTCGGTGCGCGCGGTGCAGACCCGCTCCGGCAAACTGGTGATCAAGATCAGGGACCGCGGCATCGGGATGAGCCAGGAGGACCTGGCCCGGTTCAACGAGCGGCTGGCCGCCCCGCCCGAGGTGGACGTGTCGGTGACCCGCGCGATGGGCTTGTTCGTGGTCGGCGAACTGGCCAAGCGGCACTCGATCATCGTGCAGCTCAAGGACGACGAGTTCGAGGGCGGCACCACCGCGCTGGTCATCCTGCCCCCGGCGCTGTTGCACAAGGCGGACGCCCCGATCCCCCCGGATCCGTTGCAGCGCAACGGGACCGATGCGAACCCGCTCCCCCGTCCACGGGTTCGCATCGGCCGGGGGGACACCACCGTCCGGGCAGGCACCCCGCACCGGGAACTCACCCTGTCGGAGTGGTTCAGCGCCTCCTGCGGCACCGAGGAACCCCAGGTGCCCGCCCTGCCCGCGCCGCAACGCCCGGTCCGGCCGGACCAGCCCGCGGTCAGCGTCACCTCGACCTGGGCCTCCCCCGCCGACGACGGCTGGCAGGCCGCCGCCGCGCTGTCCGCGCCGGTCGAGCACAACGCGACCGAGGCCGGACTGCCCAAGCGAGTGCCGAAATCCTTGCTGGTGCCCGGTTCCCCGCAGCGGCGGCACGCGCTGGTGGAGAAACCCGCACCCCGGCCGGGGCCAGGGCCGAACGCGGAGCATCTGCGGGACCGGTTCTCCGCCTACCAGCAAGGCGTCCGGCAGGGCCGGGAATCCACCGACGACCACACCCCGCCGCCGGGGACCTTCGGCGGCGCGGTCACCGGCAACGACCACCACACATCGGGGATCCCCAGCCAATCCGGCGGTCCCCGTGTCCCCGCGGAGGATCCGCTGGCGGACGACCGAATTCTGGCGAACAAGGAGCGGCAGTGAGCAGCGAGACCGAACGGCTGGCGGACTTCCACTGGCTGGTCGACGATTTTGTCAACCGGGCGGCCGGGGTCTCCCACGCGGTGGTGCTCTCCGCCGACGGCCTGCTGCTGGCCGGCTCCAACCGCCTGCCCGGTCAGCGCGCCCAGCAGTTGTCCGCGGTGGTGTCCGGGCTGGTCAGCCTGACCAGCGGGGCGGCCAGGTGCTTCGAGTCGGGCGAGGTGAAGCAGACCATCGTGGCGATGGAACGCGGGTACCTGTTCCTGATGACGATCAGCGACGGATCCTGTCTGGCCGCGCTGGCCGCGCCGACCTGCGATATCGGCATGGTGGGGTACGCGATGGCGCGCCTGGTCGAGCGGGTCGGGCCACAGCTGACGCCGGAGTTGCGGGCGCAGTTGCACGCGGCCGCGGCGGTGCCGGCGATGCGCAACTGAGCAGGGTGGCGGTGCCGGTTTTCGCGTCTCTACCGACCGGTCGGTAGAGACGCGCGGAACAAAGCACCCGGATCCGGGGTTCTGGCCAGGAGAACCCAGTGGAGGTATGTCATGGCGGAGAAGAAGGTCCTGGAACCGGGCCCGGACCACCCGATCACCATCGAGCCGCACCGGGGCCGGGTGGTGGTGCGGGCCGGGGACACCGTGCTCGCCGACACCAGCGCCGCCCTGACGCTGCGGGAATCCACCTACCCGGCGGTGCTCTACATCCCGCGCGCGGACACCACAGTCGAGAACCTCACCCGCACCGAGCAGTCGACCTACTGCCCGTACAAGGGTGAGGCCGCCTACTTCAGCGTGCCCGCACTCGGTGTGCGCGGGGAGAACTCGGTGTGGACCTACGAGACCCCGTACCCGGCGGTCGCCGAGATCAAGGAGCACGTGGCCTTCTACGCCGACCGCGTGACGATCAGCGAGTCCTAGCCGGCGAGGCGGCGCAGCCACTCGCGCAGCAGGTGCGCCTCGCCGTCGCTGAGTCCGGCCGGATCGCCGTCCAGGGCGGCCAGCAAAGCCACCGCCGCGGTCGGCACGGTGACCTCGCCCGCGGCGGCCGGGGCGTCGGTGAGCAGGGCGTCGATCACATTGTCCCGCAACCGATCGGACAGTCCCAGGTCCCTGGCGGGTTCCGGCTGGGCGATCAGGCTGAGGGCGACGCCGACGTTGGCGGCCACGATCTGCCGGGCCGCCTCCGCCGGGGTCACCCGCAGCCTGCCCTGCTGGGCGATCCGGCGCAGCAGTTCCAGCAGCATGGCCTCGGCGGCGCCGGTCAGCGCACACGGCGCGCCGGGTTCGACCTGGCCATAGAGCAGCACGTAGAAGCCGGGATGGTCCAGGCCGAACCGGACGTGGTTGTCCCAGCCCCGGCGCAGCGCGGCCACCGGATCGCCCTCGGGCACCGGCTCCTCGTCCAGGTACTGACTGAGGCCGTAGTCGGCGACGCTGTCCAGCAGGCCCTGCTTGCTGCCGAAGTGGTGGTACAGCGTCGGCGCCTGCACCCCGGCCCGCTCGCAGATCGCCCTGGTGGAGACCTTGCCGTCTGGGGAAGCGTGCAGGAGCTGACCGGCGGCGAGCAGCAGTCGGTCCCTGGTGGCGCTGCTCCCCCGCCGCTTCTCGGTCATATAGCAACTATAGCGTTTGACTCTCTACCGACCGGTCGGTTGGGACAGCTCCACCAGCGGATCGGTGTGCCGGGGGGTCCAGCCGAGTTCGCGGCGGGCCCGTGCGCCGCTGACCCGCTGATCCAGGGACAGCGCTTCGGCGAGCATGCCGAGCTGGGCCTCGACCTGACCGGGGTCCAGGTTGGCCACGGTCACGCCGACCGATTTGGCCACCGCGCCCAGCACCTCGGCCTGGGTCGGGAAGGTGTCCAGGGCGGCGGAGTACCTCGATCCGGCCGGGGCGGACAGGGCCAGGGCGTACAGCTCGGCGATGTCCTCGACGTGCACCAGCGACCAGCGGTTGCCGCCATCGCCGATGCACGGCACCACCCCGGTGGCCCGGCCGGGCGCGGCGAAGACCTGCTCGATGATGCCGCCGCCGTTGCCGTAGACCAGGCTGGGCATGACCAGCACCGGGTGCCCCCCAGTGTCAGCGTGCGCGAGCACGATGCGCTCGTTCTCGGTGCGCCAGGCGGTGATCCGCGGCGGGCGGTGCGGGGCGGTCTCCTCGGCGACGCCGTCGGTATCGCCGAAGACCCAGGTGCCGCCGGTGTGCAGGTACGGGCCGCGGCCGTCGAGTCCGGCGAGCAACGCCTGCGCGGCGGCCAGGTCGATCACCTGGGCGTCCGCGCTGAACACCTGGCCGAGGTGGATCGCCGCGTCCGCGGTGGCGGCATTGGCGCGCAACACATCCAGGTCGGTCAGCGCACCGGGCACGGGGGTCGCGCCGAGCCCGGCGACCAGGGTGGCGGCGGAGTCGCTGCGGGTCAGTGCGGTGACCTGGTGGCCGTGGCCGCGCAGCACGGGAATGAGATGGCGGCCGAGGTAGCCGGAGCCGCCGGTCAGGAAAATGTTCATGCCAGCAGTCTGTGTCCGAACAAAGCCGCAGGTCCAAGACCTGTTCCGACGTCTGTGATGCCCGGCGGGTATCAGACTGCGGCGGCGATGGCGGCGAACTCGGCCAGCAACGGGTTACGCCGGGTGCTGTCCCAGGCCAGGCAGACCCGGTTCGGCGCGAGGTCGGTGATCGGGATGTGCGTGACATCGGGCCGCTGGTAGAAGCTGATCGCGGACATCGGCAGCACGACCACCCCGTGCCCGGCGGCCACGTGTTCCAGCTTCTCCTCCATCGTGCGCAACACCGGCCCCGCACCCGGCCCGCCACCGCGGGCCAGGTCCCGCCACTCCGGCACGGCGGCCGGGACCTGCAGCAGGTGCTCGTCGGCGAGGTCGGCGATCTCCACCGTCTCCTTGCCCGCCAGGCGGTGATCGGCGGGCACCAGCACCGCCCGGGGATCGGTGAACAGGTCCCGGACGGTCAGCCCGGCCGGGTCGATCGGTTGGCGCACAAAGCAGACGTCCACCTGGCCGTCGTGGATGACCGCGGTCTGCTCGGTCCACTCCACCCGCCGCACGTCCACGGTCAGCTCCGGATGGCGGCGGCTCAGCTCGCGCACCGCGGCGGTGACGATCAGGCCGGGCATGAACCCGACGGTGAACCGGTCCCCGCGGGCGGCCCGGCCGACCCGGCGGCGCAACGCCTCCGCGCCTGCCAGCAGCGGCCGGGCGTCGGCGAGCAACTGCTCCCCGGCCGGGGTCAGCTCGGTGGCCCGCCGGTCCCGGCGGAACAGCTGGACCTTGAGTTCCTCTTCCAGGACCCGGATCTGCCGGGACAGCACGGGTTGCGCGATGTGCAGCACTTCGGCGGCCCGGCCGAAATGCAGCTGTTCGGCGACCGCGACGAAGTAACGCAGCTTGCGCAGGTCGACGTCCATGCCACCTCCCGCGCCGAAGGTATCAGCCGGTGAGCCGGAAGGCGGTCCGGCCGGACGCGGCGCCGTTGACCTGCACCTCGATCTCGTGCTCGCCCGGGTAGTACACGCGAGTGCTGATCACCTTGAAGGAATGCCTGCGGGAGAAGGTGATCCGCTCCCCAGGCGCGAGCACACAGGTGGTCAGCTTGAACACCTTGGGGGTGCGTTTGCCGTTGGCCTTGAGGTGGTGCAGCACGTAGTCCACGGCCAGGGTGGCCGCGCTCGCGCCGGTGTTCTCCAACCGCACCTCGAACGGCAGTTCGGCGCCGATCGCGACCGTGCGCCCGGCCAGCTCCGGCCCGTGCACCAGGACCCCGGCGGCGGGGGCGAAACCCAGTAGCGCCAAGGCTTCCGGGTGACCCTTCTTGATCAGCGTGCGCAACGCGTGCCGGACCAGCCGGGGCGTGTGCTCGTCCGGTGCGGCCAGCCAGCGGGCCGCGGTCGCCACCACCAGGTCGCCCTCGGTGCGGCTGAGATCGTTGAGGTGGTTGGCCACCGAGCGGCGCACGTACTCGCTCTCGTCCCGGTACAGCGCGTCCAGGACCGGGATGGTGCACTCCGGGCGGTCCAGGATCGGCCGGACCTTGCGCGCCCACGGCAGGTGCGCCCTGGTGCCCTCGCTGGCCAGCCTGCGCACGTGTTCGTCCGGATCCCGGGTCCAGGTCTGGATGATCGGCAGCGCCTGGTCCAGATCGGCCGACAGCAGCGGGCGGATGGCGAACTCGGCGGTCAGCCGCGGGGTCAGCGCGGCGAGCAGGGCCAGGGCGTCGGCGATGGCGGGCGGGTCCTGGGCGAGGGCGCGCGCGGACACCGCCTCGGTGACCGGCCAGACCAGCCAGCCGGTGAACTCCGGATCGGCCAGCGCGGCCCGGAATTGTCGGTCCAGGCTGGGATAGTCGCCGGGCAGGTCGGCCAGCAGCGCGTCCTTGAGCAGGTCGCTGCGCTCGCGCAGGCTCAGCCCGGCCAGTCCCTTGGCCGCGCGGCGCAGCGCGGGCAGCCGGGAACCGGGCGCGATCCGGGCGATGCCCCGGACCAGGCAGGCGGCGACGTCAGGGCCGAGCAGCTCGTCCGCGGTGGGCATGCGACTCCCGTTCCAGGTGCTATGTTTGCTATACAGTGGACTATAGCAGCACCTCAAGGAGGATTCGGTGACCACCCGACTCGGCACGCACGGCGTGTGGCTGGCCCCGCAGCACACCCCCGCACTGACCGGCTACGTCCAGGAGGCGGAGGACCTCGGCTACGGCACCGCCTGGATCGGCCACGGCAACGCCGCCGTGGGCGAACTCGAACAGCACGACGCGCTGCTGTCCGCGACCAGGACGATCACCGTGGCCAGCGCGATCGTGAACATGTGGACCAACGAGCCCGAGGCGGTGGCCCGCGGTTTCCACCGGATCGCGGACCGGCACGGCGAGCGGTTCCTGCTCGGTGTCGGCGTCGGCCATCCGGAGGCGGTGGCGGTCTACCAGAAGCCCTACGCCAAGGTCGTGGAGTACCTGGACCGCCTCGATGAGGCCGGGGTGCCGCGGAAGTCGATCGTGCTGGCCGCGCTCGGCCCGAAAACCCTGAGACTGGCCGGGGAACGCACCCTCGGCGCGGCCCCGTACCTGATGCCGACCGCGCACACCGCGCACGCCCGCGAGCTGGTCGGCGACGGACTGCTGGTGCCCGAGCAGACCCTGGTGGTGGACGCCGATCCGGCGCGGGCCAGGGCAGCCGCGCGGGAGTTCCTGGACGTCTACCTCGGCCTGCGCAACTACATGGGCACCCTGGTCAAGCACGGGCTGACCGAGCAGGAGGTGGCCCGGCCGGGCAGTGACCGGATGATCGACCTGGTGGTCCCCTCCGGCAGCCCCGAGCAGCTGGCGGAACGGCTCGCCGAGCAGGTCAAGGCGGGTGCGGACCACGTCGGCATCCAGGTGGTGACCAGGGACGCCGGCGATCCGATGCCGGGCTACCGGGCCCTGGCCAAGGTGCTGTGGTGAGCTGATCCGCGCGGTCAGTGGCTGCTGACCGCGCCCGCGCCCAGGGACAGGTGGTGCGCGACCAGGTCCAGGACCCGGTTCAGCCTGGCCACCTCGTGGTTGAACACGGCGAAACGCAGCGGTCCGTGGCGGGCACGGCGGGCGAAGAGCCGGGTCTGGTGCACCACGAACCGGGCCGGGCCGACCGCGCTGTCGGTGGACAGTCCGCCGCTCTCCCTGTCCAGCACCGACTCGATCCGGTCGGCGAGCTGGTCGGCCTTGTACGCCTGGGCGGCGGCCAGTTCCTGCAGGGTGCTCGGCGCGCTGCGTTCGGCCGCGGGCAGCAGCGGCTCGAACCGGTCACGCCCGGAGAGTTCGGCCCACAACATCACCCCTAGAGCCTGGTTGGCCACCCGGAGCACGGACGCGTGTTGACCACGTGGCGACCCTCCGTTGACTTTTGGCGTCACTCCGACGGGTTAACCATTGCTCCGATTCGCCAAACTCGGCTGCCGCCGAAAGATCCATAACGCGGCTACGACCGGTGCGCCCATCCGCTCACCCCGGCGGGTTTCCGCAGCTCACCGGGATGACGATGCCGACCGCGGAACCGGGAGACCGGCAGAAACATCATCAGATGGAGTGCGTTGAGGCCGGTCCCGCTCAGCCGATCGGCGCCAGGTACACCCATGCCCCGTCGACGCGCTCGAACCGGCTGTTCTCGTGCAGCCGGTCGTCCTTGTCCTGGTAGCGGTAGTGCGCGTTGAACTCGACCGTGCCCTCCTGGTGGAACAGCCCGCCGCCGGTGGCGCCGAGGATCTCCAGGTGGGTCCAGCGCAGGTCGGTGTCGAAGTCGACCTCGGCCGGGCGGGTCCGCGGGTGCCAGCTGCGCAGCAGGTACGCCTCGTCCCGGAGCGCGTACGCGCTGAACCGGGAGCGCATCAGCAGTTCGGCGGTGGCGGCGGCGCGTTCGCCGCGGTGCAGCGCACCGCAGCAGTCCGGGTAGGACGTGGGCAGGCCGCAGGGACAGGATTTCGCCATGCCGTCATTGTCCGCAGCGGTGGCCCGGCGACGGCAACCGGGCCGATACTGACCGCATGGACCGCGAGAAGGTCGACCTCACCGGCGCTCCGGCGACCATGCTGGCCACCCTCTACAGCAAGGCGATGGACTCCCGCGCGCCCGATTCGGTGCTGCACGACGAGACCGCGGCGCGGGCGGTGGACCGGATCGAGTACGACTTCGCCCGCACCGGCCTGCGCGAACGCGACGGGATCTCGGCGGTGCTGCGCTCCAAGGAGTTCGACCGCCGCGCCCAGGCCGTGCTGGACCGGCACGCCGAACTGACCGTGCTGCACCTGGGCTGCGGCCTGGACACCCGGGTCTACCGCCTGGCCCCGCCGCCCACGGTGGCCTGGTACGACATCGACTACCCCGAGGTCATCGCGCTGCGCCGCCGCCTCTACCCCGAGCGCCCCGGCCTGCGGATGATCGGCTCCTCGGTCACCGACCCGGGTCTGCTGGCCGACATCCCGGGTGACCGCCCGGTGCTGGTGATCGCCGAGGGCGTGACCCTGTACCTGCGCACCGCCGAGGGTCTGGCCACCTTCCGGCGCGTTGTCGAGCACTTCCCCGCGGGCACGCTGATCTTCGACGGCTACAGCTCGGCCGGGATCTGGGTGCAGCAGCGCACCGGCGTGGTCAAGGCCTCGGGTTCCCGCCTGGAGTGGGCCATCGACGCCCCCGGGGACCTGGTGCGGGAGGTGCCCGGCCTGGTGTTCGACCAGGAGTGGTGGTTCCCCGGTCCGGCGGATCTGCGCGCGCACTACCCGTGGTTCCAGCGCCAGGTGTTGCGGGCGCTGTTCGCCTCCCCGTTCAAACGACTCGGCCGGGGCCTGACCTACCACTTCGGGAGCCCGTCATGACCGACCCGGAATGGGAGGGCCGCCTCGCCGCGACCTGGGCCCAGCGGTACACAGTGGACGGACACGAGCTGGTGCTGCGGGTCGAGGACCTGGCCGCCGAACTCCCGCCGTGCAACCCGGTGGCCGCGTTCGAGCGCGCGTGTTCCTGGGATGCCTCCGGGCACAGTGACCGCGCTGTTCCGCTGTATCGCGAGGCGCTGGAGCGTGGTCTGGACGAGCATCGGCGGCGGCGGGCGGTGATCCAGCTGGCCAGTTCGTTGCGGAACCTGGGCGAGGCGGAGGAGAGCGTCCGGCTGCTCACCGCGGAACGTGAACGCACCTCCGACGAGCTGGACGACGCGGTCCGCGCCTTCCTGGCCCTCGCCCTGGCCGACTGCGGCCGCGACCGCGAAGCTCTCGCGGTGGCGATGGAAACCCTGTCCCCGCACATCCCCTGCTACCAACGAGCCCTCAGCACCTACGCCCGCCAGCTCTGACCTCGCGCGCGCGTGTTGGCCGTTGTCGTACGCCGAGTTGGCCAAAGTGGTACGCCGAGTTGGGCCTAATGGGCGTACGAGTTGGGCCAAGTCGGCGGGCGGCGGTCCGGAACGGCCAACGTGGGGTACGAGTTCAGCCAACGTGGCGTACGACAACGGCCAACACGCGGGCAGAGGGTCAGGGGAAGGCTCGGAGGGGGAGGCGGTAGGCGACTCGGCGGGCGGAGACGCGGAGGCCGAGGGCGACCAACGCCTGCCACAGCACGCGGTCCCGGGTTTCGGTCAGCTCCACCAGGAGCACCTCCGGGTGACCCTGCCGCAGTTCCCGCACCGCGTGGCTGATCAGCGCGGCCAGCTCCAGTGGGAAGGCGCCGTGGTGGTGTACCCGGGCGATCACCGCCTTGACGCCGTCGCAGACCACGTTGAGCTGGGCCAGTACCTCGCCGGTGCCGGTGCGCAGGTCGGCGCGCAGGTCGGGGTCCAGGGCGGTCAGGTCCAGGCGGATGTCCTCCGGGGTGTGCGGGTGGCCGGTGCTGGCGGTGTGCAGTTCGGCGTAGCGGTGGAGTTCCTCGGCTACCGGTGCGACGGTGGTGCAGCGGGTGCGGGCGGTGGGGATGTCGGCCGGGGGCTGCCAGAACTGGAGGCTGGGGATGAGCCAGCGGCGGGACAGTTCGCGGTGTTCGGCGGCGCCCAGGGCCTGGGCCAGCTGGTAGTCGATCTCGTCGTCGGTGCTGGACCACAGCAGGGCGGTGCGGTCGCGGTCCCTGGCCAGGGTCGCGGCGGCGTCGACCAGGGTGGCCAGCAGGGCCAGTTCCTGGTCGGTGAGGCCGAGGAAGAGCGGGAAACCGTTGGCGAGCTGGTCGGCCTCGCGTTCGGCCAGGGTCCAGTGCACGGTGGCCGCAGGCGCCTCGTCCACGAGCACGGCCCAGCCCACCACCTCGTCCTCGTCCTTGGCGACCAGGGTGGCCAGCAGGCCGTGCACCGGCTCGGCTTCGAGCGGGTCCAGGCCCGCGGTGCGGCGCAGCTCGGCGTGCAGGGCGGCGGGCAGCGCCGGATCGGTGCTGGACTCGACGGTGTAGCGGCTCCAGGCGGCGACGGCGTGTTCGATGGTGCTGGTGTTCACAAACCCAGTCTGTGCAGGTCGCGGGCTGCCAGCCAGGTTGTGCGGGGATCTGTCACGAGTTCCGCACAGGAGTCGAACAAGTTCTGCGGGATCCGATCAGTTGACTCACGATGAGCCGGAGATCAGCAGAACGGAGCGCGGTCGATGTCGGATCAACAGCGGCGGCAGTCGGAACGGTGGTTCCGGGCGCAGGGGCTGCCGTGGCTGGTGCACGGGCGCAACACCTTCGGCGAGACCCTGTTGCGCGCCGCGCCCGCGTTGACGGCGCTGCTGTGCTACGACCTGATGACCACCGAGTTCGAGTTGCTGGTGCCCGACAGTGACGAGCAGTTCGACGCCTTCCTGGACGATCCGCTGTACCTGCTGCTCTACTTCGCCAACTTCGCGCTGGTCTACGCGGTGCCCGCGGTGCTCGCCTGGCAGGTGCTGCGCTGGTCCCAGGATCGCGACGCCAGCGCGCTCTCCACCGTCGCGGTGCTCGCCCTGTGCCTCGGCGAGGTCATCGGCGTTCCGGTGGTCGATCACCTGGCCGGGGTCGCCGACTGGCACTGGTCCTACGCGCTGGAAGGGCTGATCTGGGACCTGGCGATCATCGCGCTGGCCGCGGCCGGGGCGGGCGCGGTGTTCGTGTGGGCGTTGCGGGTTGCGTTGCGGCAGTTGCGGGTGCTGGGTTTGCTGGCCACCAGGGCGTTGCCGCTGCTGCTGTTGTTCGTCACGTTCTTCTTCTACAACGCCGAGGTCTGGCAGATCACCTCGCACCTGCCGCGGCCGATGCTGTGGGGTGTGCTGAGCCTGTTCGCCGCGGTGGGCCTGCTGTTCCTGTTCGCGGTGGCCCAGGACGAGCTGCGGGATCTGGCCAAGGAACTCGGTCCGGAGCGGATTCCGTTGCGGCGCAGGGAGAACGCGAACCTGGTCGCGGTGCTCGCGGTGGCCCAGGCGTTGCAGGCTGCGGTGTTCGGGTTGCTGGTGTTCGGTTTCTTCCTGTTGCTGGGGTCGATGTCGATCCGGCCGGAGGTGATCAAGATGTGGATCACCAAGGATCCGTCCACCGGCAAGCTGTTCAACGTGCTGCTGCCGGTGTCCCAGGAACTGGTGCAGGCCTCGATGTTCCTGGCGGTGTTCTCCGCCCTGTACTTCGTCACCGCGGTCTTCAGCGACGGCAAGTACCGGGACGCGTTCTTCCACCCGCTGCTGGGCCAGATCACGGTGTCGCTGGCGGAGCGGCAGAAGTACCTGACCCGCTGGCCGCGGCGGGTAGCCGCAACGTGAACGCCGAGCCCTGACCCAGCGTGCTGGTCGCGGTGACCGCGCCACCCTGCGCCTCGGTCAGTCTGCGCACGATGACCAGGCCGAGCCCACTGCCCCCGGTGCGCCGGCTGCGCGATTTCTCCGCCCGCCAGAACCGGTCGAAGACCAGCGGCAGTTCCTCGGGGTCGATGCCGGATCCGTTGTCCGCCACCGTGATCAGCACGTCCGGACCGTCCGCGCGGGCGGAGAGGGTGATCCGGCCGCCGCGCGCGGTGTGCCGCAACGCGTTGCTCACCAGGTTGGCCACCGCCTGCCGCAGCCGCACCGGATCCGCCTGCACGACAAGGGTTTCCGGTGCGTCCACGGCCACCGTCAGCCCGAGTTCGGCGGCCTGGGCCTGGTTGGCCATGGCCACGCTGAGCAGGGTCTCGGCCACCGGCAGCCGCTGCGGGTGCAGCCGGAGCTGACCCGATTCGGCCAGCGCCAGGTCCTGCAGATCGTCGATGAGTTGTTGCAGGGTCAGGGTTTCCGTGAGCAGCACGTTCACCAGGTCGGGTTCCATCGGACGCTGCCCGTCGGCGGCGGCCTCCAGCCAGCCGCGCAGCGTGGTGAGCGGGCTGCGCAGCTCGTGCGAGATGTCGCCGATCATGTCCCGGCGTTGCCGCTCGGCCTGTTCCAGGTGTGCGGACAGCTCGTTGAACACCGCGGAGAGCCGTCCGATCTCACCGGCGTCCTTGACCGCCACCCTGGCCGAGGTGTCGCCGTCGCGCATGCGTTCGGCGGTGGCGGCCAGCGCGTGCACCGGGCGCAGCAACCGGGTGGCCAGGTAGGCGCTGACCCCGACCATCACCAGCAGCACCAGGCCACCGGCCAGCACCAGCGGCCAGGCCCCGGCCGCGGTCAGCCCGGCCACCCCTGGCGGATCGGCCACGAACAGCAGCGCGGAGGGGGCGATGAAGGTGACCAGCTGGTGCCTGCGGCTCTCGGCCAGGCAGGTCAGCAGCTCATCCTCGTCATCGCGGTCCTCCGGGACGACGATCTCGCCTTCCTCACCCAGTTCCAGCCGCACCGGCAGCGCCCCGCGCTCACGCAGGCAGCCCTCCACCCGGCCGGACAGCTCGGCCAGCGCCGCCTTCTCGGTGGCACTGGGTACGCGCAGTTCGCCCGCGCGGCAAGGGTTCTCGGTGTCGGTGTAGTAGTTGGCGGCCACCGACCGGTCGTTGTTGAGCACCTCCACCGCGGACCGCGAACCGTTGCGCCGCAGGCAGTCCACCACCTCACGGGCCCGGTTCGCGGATCGCTCCCGCTCGGCCGCGCTCAGCCGGAACGGCCCCACCGCGCGTGGGTCGATGCCGTCCAGGGCCCCCTCACTGGTCAGCGCCGGGTTGAGTTCCATCGGGTCCACTGTGGACGCTGCCTTGGCGGGCAAGGGGGTGCCGGGCGCGGAGTCCACGATGACCGTGCGGTCCCTGGTGGTCAGCGCGATCCGCCTGCCGGTGCCATTGGCCAGTCCGGTGGCCAGCGAGCCGACCTCGTCCCAGCGCGGGTGGGTGGCCGCGTAGCCCAGCAGGGACTGGTAGATGGTGGTGTCCTCGGCCAGGGTCTGGCCCTGTTCGGCCCGGATGGCCCTGCTGGTGCTGTTCGCGGCCAGCCAGGCGGTGACCGCGACCGTGCACGCGCCGACCAGCACGGTGGCGGCCAGCAGCCGGACGAACATGCGGTGCCGCAACGGGACCGAGCGGGTCGACTCAGGCATCGGCGGGCTGCTCGGCGAGTTTGTAGCCGACGCCGTACACGGTGAGCAGGTACTCCGGGTTGCGCGGCGAACGCTCGATCTTCTTGCGCAGGTTCATGATGTGCACGTCGATGGCCCGTTCGGTGACGAACTCGTGCCCGAACACCTGCTCGATCAGCTGCCGCCGCTCGAACACCCGGCCCGGCGCGGCGGCCAGCGCGGCCAGCAACCGGAACTCCGCGGCCGCGCAGTCCACCCGCTGTCCGCGCATGGTCACCTCGTGCCGCACCGGATCCACCACCAGTTCCCCCACCCGGTACCGCGGTTCGGGCGCGGCCGCGGTGTGCCTGCCCCGCCACAGCAACGCGCGCACCCTGGCCATCAGCTCACGCGGGCTGTACGGCTTGGTGAGGTAGTCGTCGGCGCCCGCGGCGAACCCGCGCAGCAGATCGTCCTCTGTGGACCGTGCGGTGAGCATGAGCACCGGCAGGTCGAACTCCGCCCGCAGCGACCGGCACACCTCGACGCCCTCCACCTCGGGCAGCATCAGGTCCAGCACCAGCAGGTCCGGCCGCCGGGCGCGGACCAGGCGCAACGCGGCGTGGCCGTCCTCGGCCACCTGCACGGTGTGGCCCTCCCGGCTGAGCTGGAAGGTCAGCAGCTCGGCCTGCCTGGGGTCGTCCTCGGCCACGACGATGTAGGCGCACACGGGCCCATTATGGACAGTGCGGCCGACCGGCTGTCAGAACCGGGCCAGCAACCGGTCCCTGGCGATCTCCAGGTGCTCGGTCATCGCCTTGCGCGCGGCCACCGCCTTGCCCTCGATCAGCGCGGCCACGATCAGCCGGTGCTCCTCGATGGTCTGCTCCCCCGCCGGTTGCTGGTAGGACAGCCGGAAGAAGTGCAGGTGACAGTGGGTGCGGCTGAACGCCTGCTCGACCGCGGCGTTGCCTGCCACGCGCAGGATCAGCTGGTGCAGCCGGGTGTCGTGCGCGGACAGCAGCTTGTACCCGTCATAGCCGTCCCCGCTGGGCGCGCTCGGGCAGCTGGCCAGTTCGGCCGCCAGCTCCGCGGCGAAAGCCTTGGTCATGGCCTTCGCCGCGGTGGCCGCGCTGGGCGGTTCCAGCAGCAGGCGGAGGCCGTACATGTCCTCGACCTCCTTGCGGGTCAGCAGCGGGGTGGTGCGGTAGCCGCGCAGTGGCAGCCTGCTGACCAGGCCCTCCGACTCCAGCCGGGCCAGCGCCTCGCGCACCGGGGTGCCCGAGACGTCCAGTTCGCGGGCCACCTCGTCGATGTTGACCCGCGCACCCGGCTCGATGCCGTGGTTCATGATCAGCGCGCGGATCTGCTCGTACACCCCGTCCGCGAGCACCTGGCGCCCCGGCAAGGCCACCATCCGCCTGCCCCCGTCCGACACAACACCCTCCCCTAGAACGTTTTCACTCCCGCCGGAATTCGATCAGCATGGCCTGTTGCGGGTCCAAAGTCGGCAACGGCACACCGGCGGTGGTCAGGATCGCACCGGGCAGCCGCACCCAGTCCCGCTGCGCGTCGGTGATCCACCCCGGCGCGGCTACCTGCCGACCGGTCGGTAGGCCCAGCTCGGTCCGGATCCGCACCCGGTAGTCGGCCGTGGCGTCGAGTCCGGGGAAGCGCACCCGCCCGGACTGACCTTCCACCGAGCTGGCCAGGCGGGCCCAGCAGAACAGCGCCGAGTCCGGGCCGACCACGCCGTGCAGCAGGGTGACCTCGCCCTCCAGGTCCGCGCGCACGACCCGGCCACTGTGCAGCAGCGGGCGGAACTCGCGGTACAGCCCGGCCCAGGCGGTGAACTTGGCGAGCTGATCGGCGGACAGCTTGGTCAGGTCGGCTTCGATGCCGGCGTGCCCGAACAACGCGGTGGCGAAGCGGAAGGAGTCGTCGGTGTCCCGGCCAGTGGTGTGGCTGTGCCGGTCGCCGACGTGCGCGCCGATCAGCTCCGGCGGGATGAGCTGGGCGGTCCAGCGCTGGATCTGCTGACGTTCCACCGGGTCGTTGCAGTCCGAGCCCCACACCCGGTCGGTGCGGGCCAGGATGCCCAGGTCCACCCGGCCGCCGCCGCCCGCGCAGCTCTCGATCTCCAGTGCGGGGAAGCGGGCCTTCAGCTCGTCCAGCATCCGGTACAGCGCCAGCGTCTGCGCCCTACCGGCCGGTCGGTCGCCTGCCGGATCGCGGTGCACGGCCTCGTGCAGTTCCCGGTTGTGGTCCCACTTGAGGTAGTCGATCCGGTACTCCCCGACCAGCGCGATCAGCCTGCCCAGGATGTGCCGGTAGGCCTCGGGGTGGGCGATGTTGAGCACGTACTGGTGCCGGGAGGGCGCGCCGAGGCCGACGCTGGGGCCGAGCAGCCAGTCCGGGTGCGCGCGGGCCAGGTCGGAGTCCAGGTTGATCATCTCGGGTTCGACCCACAGCCCGAACTGCAGGCCGAGGCCGCGCACGTGCTCGACCAGCGGGCCGAGACCCTGCGGCCACATGTCCTCCGAGACGTACCAGTCGCCGAGGCCGCGGGTGTCGTCGCGGCGACTGCCGAACCAGCCGTCGTCCAGGACCAGGCGCTCGACCCCGACCTTGGCCGCGGCGTCGGCCAGGCCGCGCAGCCGGTCCAGTTCGTGGTCGAAGTAGACGGCCTCCCAGGTGTTGAGCACCAGCGGGCGCGGGTTCGCCGGGTGCGTTGCCCTGGCCCGCAGCCGGGTGTGGACACGCTCCGCGATCCCGTCCAGGCCCGCATTCGAGAAAATGAACAGGCATTCTGGACTTTCGTACACCTCACCGGAGGCCAGCCGGACCTCGCCGGGGGTCAGCAGCTCGCCGCCGCCGAGCACCGCGGCGTGTGCCCCGGCGCCCTCGGGCAGCTGCTCGGCGAGGTAGCGCTGGTTGCCGCTCCAGGCCACGTGCACGCCCCACACCTCGCCGGTGCCGAAGTCGAAGCCCGGGGTCCCGGCCAGCAGCAGGTGCGGCGAGTCAAGCCCGGGCTTGCCGCGCCGGACCTCGCGCAGGTGGCTGCCGTAGTTGAACGGGGTGCGCTGCGGGGAGCGCTCGCGGCACCACTTGCCGGTGAAGTCGAGCAGCTCACCGGCCCGCCGGGGCAGCGGCAGCAGCGTGCTGACCCCGGCCAGGTCGTACGGCTCCCCTACCGAACGGTCGGTAAGGACGCTGCGCACGGACAGCACCCCGGCGGCGTCGAGGTGGTAATGCAGCTCGACGTCAAGTTCGGAGACCTGGTCGGTCAGCCGCATGACCAGCGCGGTTCCGTCCAGGTCGGCCTCGGTGAGCCGTAACCGCGGGGTGGTGCGGCGACCGGCCCGGTGGCCCTGGTGCCCGGGGGTGCCGGACCAGCCGTCGGCCTCGGTGGGCCACACGGTGAGCGTGCGCGGCAGGTCCGGCGCGTTGTTGAGCACGGCGGGCGTCGCGGTGCTCGCCAGCGCGGCCAGTCCGGTCGCGCTCAGCTCGCCGAGGTCGGCGCCCCAGTGCAGCAGCACCGGCAGGTCACCGCGCAGGTCCAGCAGCACGCCGACCCCGGCAGCACGCAACTGGACGATCTCCCCGTCACACCTGGGCATCGGGCCCCTTCCTCCGCAGCTCGATCACTTCTTCGCCAGCAGATCCTTGCTCTTCCGCGCCATTTCCGCGAACACATCGTCATCACGGGTGCCGGAGAAGTACGCCTCGAACAAGGGTTCCACAGCGGCCTGGATGGCCGCGCCGTTGCCGTAGACGACCGAGGGGTAGAGCACGCCGGTCTTCATCGCCTCGGTGAACACCGACAGGTCCACTCCTTGGGAGGCCATGGTCTTGGCGCTGGCGTCCATGGCGGCCGGAATCGACGGGAAGAAGCTGCCACTGGCGCCGGCGGTGGTCTGGCATTCCCGGTGCCGCGGATGATCGTGGGGATCGTCGGGCGATCACCACGGTCTGGCGGCGTGACCCGCAGCAGCCGGGAACCGTGTGCGGGCAGCAAGGCCGGGAACCCGGCGGCGCGGCCGAGTTCCCGGTGGCTCCAAAGGTCGCGCACCCTTGCCTCGCCGGTGAAACCGAGATCTCGCCAGTCCGCGCGCACGGTGGCCGGGACCGAGCCGAGGTTGAACAGCGCGACCGTGTGACTGCCGTCGTCGTTGCGCGCGGACCAGACCTGCTGATCACTGGCCTGACTCACCGGGCGAGCCGGTTTCCCGGCCTGGTTGACCGCGATCACCTCGTCGTTGGTGATCAGCGAGAGACCGTAACTGTCCAGTTTGGAGTGCTCTGGCCCGGCGTCGTCGATCCACTGCACCACATCGGTCCAGCGCTGCCGCACCGACTGGTCCCACTTCACCAGGGTCTCGCAGTAGCACTCGACATCGGTGTCGATCCGCCAGCCAGTGGTGTATCGCTTCCACTCGGCGGCTTTGGTGTGGGTCAGCGCCCAGGAGATGAGGAACTCCATCGGCCGGTAGGCCGCCGGATCGAGGCCGACCGCTAGGTAGGAGCCCATCGTGAGACCCTTGCGGTGCAGGTAATCCCCGAGGAACTTGATGCCGCGCGGGAAGGTCTTCGGATGGGCCAGAGGCCGACGGTACTCGTCGAACCCGCCGGCCCACCCGGCGTCCACGTTCACGTACTCATAGCCGTGCTTGCGCAGCTTCGCGGCCACAACATCGGCCTGGGCCAGCACGTTCTGCTCGGTGAGCCAGCTCGCCGGACCGGTCGGGTTGACCCCGGGATACTTGGTGGCCTGCAAACTCCAGCTGCTCCAACCCAGGTACGGCTTCTGCGCGACCTTGCCCGCCGAAGTGTCCACTGTGGACTCCGCAGGCGCCGCGTTGCGGTGACCGGCTGGAGCAGCGCCAGGGTCAGCGTGCCCGTGGTGAGCATCGCCGCGGCCCGTAACCGACCGACTCCCATGTCCTAGCCCTTTCGCCGCGCTAGGTCAGGCGATCCGCAGATCGTCCATGGCATCCCGGTCCCAGGCGATGCCCAGGCCGGGGGTCTCCGGCGCGACCGCGTGACCGTCCACAATGGTCAGCTCCGCCGTGGTGATCGCCCGCAGCTGCGGGATGTGCTCGACGTAGCGGCCATTGGGCACCGCCGCGGCCAGGCTCACGTGCAGTTCCATCAGGAAGTGCGGGCACACGGCCACGTTGAACGCCTCGGCCAGGTGCGCCACCTTGAGCCACGGGGTGATCCCGCCGATCCGGGCCACGTCCACCTGCACGATCCCGGCCGCGCCGCGCTGCAGGTACTCGCGGAACTGGGCGATCGAGTACAGCGATTCGCCCACCGCGATCGGGATGCTGGTCGCGGCGGCCAGTCGCTCATGCCCGGCCAGGTCGTCGGCGGGGAGCGGTTCCTCCAGCCAGCTCAGGTCCACCTGCTCGAAGAGCCGGGCCCGCCGGATCGCCTCGGCCGCGGTCATCGACTGGTTGGCGTCCACCATCAGCGCGAACTCCGGCCCGACCGCGGCCCGCACCGCCCGCAACCTCGCCAGGTCCTCGGCCGCGTTGGGCTTGCCCACCTTGACCTTGACCCCGCGCCACCCGGCCGCGACCGCCGCGACCGCTCCGGCGACCAGCTCGTCCGGACTCAGGTGCAGCCAGCCGCCCTCGGTGTCGTAGGCGGGCACCCGGGAGCGGAAGCCACCGGCCAAGCGCCACAACGGTTCTCCGGCCCGCAGGCAGCGCAGGTCCCACAGCGCGGTGTCCACCGCGGCCAGGGCGAGCGAGGTGATCGCGCCGACCGTGGTGGCCCGGGTGGAGGCGAACAGCTGCTGCCACAACGACTCGATCAGCCGGGTGTCCACGCCTTCCAGCTGCGGCAACAGGTGATCGCGCAACAGGGCGAGCACCGCGGAGCCGCCGGTGCCGATGGTGTAGCTGTAACCCAGCCCGACCGCGCCGTCCTCGGTGGTGATCTCCACGAACACGGTCTCCTGGGCCCGGAACGCCTGCACCGCGTCGGTGCGCACCCGCTCCACCTCAAGCTCGACCAGGAACGCCGCCGCCCTGCACACCGTCGCCACTCGCAGCTCCCGCCGTTCTCCATGGATCGTATAGGATCGCGGAAAACGCATTCTTGGGAGCGGGCGGCCTCGCTGTCAACACCCGGCGCGAAACCGTGCCTCGCGGGACACGGGACACGGCACGCGTTACCAGGGCGGCGGAAACCCGCCTTGATCAGCGCTGGGACGCACTGGCGTAGAGCTTGCCGGTGATCTCCGGGGTGAACTGCGGCCCGGTCAGGAACCGCGCGCACCCGGGCGCTGGCTGTTGCCCCGGCTTCGGCGACTCACACCTGTTGCCCTTGCCGTCGAGGTAGCCGCCCTGGGTGTTGACGCCGACCACGGCGCCCAGCCCGAGCTTGTCGTTGAGCAGGGCGATCCGCGGCCCGCCACTGGCCCCGCCGCCCATATCGCAGCCAACGCCCCACATGTCCGGCGAGGAGGGCCATTCGGCGCTACCGAGATCGCGTCGCGGTGTGCCCCAGCACCGGGCCAGGCGCATCCCGGTGAACTCCGGCCGTCCCTGGTGCCCCGGCTTGCGCGCGGCCCGCGGGTACCCGAACTCGGTCGCGGACAGCCCGCCCGGCAGCCCGATCGCCAGGTTCTGCGCGATCACCCCGTCCTCGGCCTTGCGCCCCTGGGCATCCGGCCCGAGCACCACGAAGGCCTGGTCGAAGTTGCTTTGCTGGTCGTCCTCGCGCCAGGTGCGGTGGACGAGGAGACTCCGGGCCACGAACGCGCCGTTGGGCATGGTGTTGTCCCGGAATCCGGGCGCCCACAACACCTTCTCGTGCCACTGCGGGTCCCGGCCGAGCAGGTCCGCGGAGTGCACGCAGTGCCCGCCGGTGACCAGGGTGCCGCGGTTGGCCGAACGCACCAGGGTGGCGGTGCAGCTGGAGTCCTCGCCACGCCCGACGAAGAAGAGCCGACCGACCGTTCGGTCGAGGGCGGTGCCAGGGGCGACGCTCGCCCCGTCCGGCCCGTTCTCCGGCGGCCCGCCCGGCCCCGGATCACCGACTTCCAGGCGGGCGATCCGCTCCGGCGTCCAGTAGTCGCGCACGGCCTGTTGTTCGGCGGCGGACTGGGCGAGATCCCGCACCAGCACGTCCCCCGGCGCGGCGGTGGCGACCGGGCTGATCAGGCTCGCGCCCAAGGCAAGCAGGGCGATGGCCACGGTCCGCGACCGCCCCCGGAACTCGAAGTTCGTCATGTCGGGGGATGCTCGCCGACCGGTATGTGGAACCTGTTTGGAAACGGTGATGATCTCGTCTGTCACACCATCCGGGCAGCCGGTTCCGCCGACGCCGCGAACGTCATAAAGTGCTCGCCATGTCACAGCCTGTTTCCGACCCCCAGTCCAACCCCTCCGCCCCGGCGCCTACGCCCATGGAGGACACCCTGACCATGAGCCTGGAAGAACTCCGAGCCCTGATCGACTGACCCGGCCATCGCACGTCACTGGATCCCACCTGCGTCGCCAGGTGGGATCATCCGTGTCCACCCCGGCTAGACAGCCTGCGGCACAACGGAACCGCTAGTCCAGGACGATCTCGATGTCCGCGATGGCCACGGTCCGCGGGCCTTCCAGCACCAGCATCCGGACCCCCGCGTGCAGGTGCGGCTGCAGGAGGTCCGGGGCGATGAAGCCGACCAGGCAGCGGCGCCGACCATCCGGTAGGCACTCGGTCTCCCGCAGCAACACCGTGTGCGCCTCGGTCGGCGGCCGGAGCTGGTCCAGCGGGTCGCGGCCCGGCTGGAAGGACGCGGTGGACCGGTAGACGGTCGCGGTCGGCGGCCCGCTCCGGCGGCCACCCTCTTCGGCGGTCAGCCAGCGGACCACTGCCTGGGCCAGCGGCCGCTCGATTCGCTGCACCCCGGGATCATGCCGGGCGGCTTCATGCCCGCACAGCCGGTTTCCGCACACCGCCCGACCGGGCGGTAGGGACGCGATCCGTCGCCGCTCAGTGCCTGGGCAACTCCGTCAGCAATGCCCGCTTGTCCGGCTTGCCACTGGCCGCCACCGGCACCGACTCCCGCACCGAGATGGTCGCCGGCACCGCGGCCGCCCCCAGCTCCGCCGCCACCCGCGCCCGCAACGAGGCCAGGTCCGGCACCCGCCCCCGCACCGGCACCACGAACGCGTGCGCAGCCTCCCCCGTCCGCTCGTCCGGCGCCCCCACCACATATGCCTGATCCACGTCCGGATGGCTCGCCAGTGCCTGCTCGATCGCGCCCGCGTAGTGGATGATCGCGTTGACGATCACCACATCCCGGGCCCGGCCGGTCAGGTACAGGTAGCCGTTCTCATCCAGGCGGCCCAGATCACGGGTGCGGAGCCAGCCGTCCTGGAGGATCTCCCTGCTTTGCGCGGAGTCGTTCCAGTAGCCGACCGTCTGGTAGGCGGCCTTGACCCAGATCTCGCCGGAGGTGCCGGCCGGGACCGGGTTGTGCTCGGGGTCGCGGATCTCCAGGGTGACTGCCGGGTAGGGCCTGCCTACCGATCGGATGGTATCCGGGTGGGCGGCGACGTCGGTGGGAGTCAGCAAGGTCAGCAGGCCGATCTCGGTCTGGCCGTAGGCCTGGTGGATCGCGGGCCCGATGCGTTGGTATGCCTCGGTCAGCCGGTGCGGGGCCAGCGGTGACCCGGAGATGATCAGCGCGCGCAGCGTGCTGAGGTCGACGTCCTTGCTGCGCAAGGTGTCCAGGACGTGGTGCAGGCGCGGGACGGTGAGCATGCTGGCGGTGATCCGCAGGTCCTCGATCACAGCGGGGAAGTCAGGCAGCCCCTGCGGGATCACCGCGGTGCCACCAGAGCACAGGCACAGCCCGAGGAACTCCTGCATGACCGCGCTGCTCAGCGTGCCGAACAGCAGGAACCTGCGGAATGCCTCGGCCAGCCGGATCGCGGGGGCCGTCCAGGTCTCGGGATTCCACGACCACTGGGTGGTCAGCGCGCCGTAGGTCAGGGCGGCGCGCTTGGGTGTGCCGGTGCTGCCGCTGGTGAGGATGAGCAGCGCGACCTCCGCCGGATCGCCGGTGGCCACCGGTTCCTCGTAGCCGCCGAGCAGGTCCGGTCCCAGGCACAGGAACTGGGTGGCACCGGCAGCGGTCCGTAGGTCTGGCGTGTCGGTGGTGTGGTCGAGGACCAGCGCGTCCAGACCGGCCAGCGCGGCCGGAAGCTGGCCCGCACTCAGGCCGGGGCGCAGACCCAGCACCCGGCAACCGAGGGTCAGCGCGGCCAGGTGCAGGGCGAAGGCATCGGGAGTGACGGCGGTGGACACCCCGAGCCCGCTGCCCCGGCCGAGACCGGCGGCCCGCAGGCCACCGCGGAACCGGCCGACCAGGTCGAGCAGTTCGGCGCGGGTAAGCACCCGGGAGCCGTGCTCGAACGCGGGCGCGCCGGGCGCGCCGGCCAGCGCGTCCAGCAGGGACTGGGGGTACACACCGCTGCGCATGAGCCGACACCTACCACCGCGGGCCGCACCTACCGATAGCCGACAGAATGTCGACAGGAAATTAGGGCCAATCGGCCCACTCCGTAACTTGATCCCATTTATTTCGCCACCTACTTTAGACTGTGAACCAGATCACCTGGTGCCGATATGGTGGTGTTGTTGACTATTAAAGGATCGGCACGTCATCTTGTTCACGGATGTGGAGAAATCAGATGACCGAAGAGCGTTCGGTGGAATACCTGGTGGTGGGCGGCGGCCCGGCCGGGCTCCAGATGGGGTATTTCCTGGAGCAGGCGGGACGCGACTACCTGATCGTCGAGGGCGGCGCGGCGCCCGGCGCGTTCTTCGCCCGCTTCCCCCGGCACCGGAAGCTGATCTCCATCAACAAGGTGCACACCGGCTGGGACGACCCGGAGCTTCGGCTACGCACCGACTGGAACTCGCTGCTCACCACCGAGTTCTCCCCGCTGTTCACCGGCTACACCCCGCGCTACTTCCCCGACGCCGAGGACATGGTCC
Source organism: Crossiella sp. CA198 (assembly GCF_052078295.1). Classification (NCBI taxonomy): domain Bacteria; kingdom Bacillati; phylum Actinomycetota; class Actinomycetes; order Pseudonocardiales; family Pseudonocardiaceae; genus Crossiella; species Crossiella sp. CA198. The sequence continues at coordinate 154,411 of NZ_JBQJIM010000020.1, read as the reverse complement.
GCTACCTGGCCGACTTCGCCACCGAGCACAAGCTCCGGATCAGGCACAACACCCGGATCACCCGGATCAGCCGGCCTGACGGCTTCGTCGCCACCGACAGTGACGGCAACACCTATCGGGCCGAGCGGATCATCATGGCCACCGGGGTGTCCCGCCCGCACATCCCGGCCGACATCGACGGGGTCGAACTGGCCGAGCCCTACGGCGAGGTGTCCACCGATCCGGCGGATTTCGTGGGCCAGAAGGTGCTGATCATCGGTCGCGGGAACTCCGCGTTCGAGACCGCGGACAGCCTGATCGAGACCGCCGCGGTGATCCACCTGGCCGGGCCGCGGCCACTGCGGTTCGCCTGGCAGACCCACTTCGTCGGGCACCTGCGGGCGGTGAACAACAACTTCCTGGACACCTACCAGCTCAAATCCCAGAACGCGCTGCTGGACGGCCGCATTGTCAGCATTCGGCGCGACGGGGAGAAGTTCCTGGTACGGGTGGGCTTTGTCAGGGTGAACGAGGTGGTCAAGGAAATTTCCTATGACCGGGTGATCCTGGCGACCGGCTTCCGGTTCGACGCCTCGATTTTTGATCAGGAATGCCGGCCAGAACTGACCATTTCCGATCGTTTCCCGGCGCAGACCGACGCCTGGGAGTCGGTGAACGTGCCCGGCCTGCACTTCGCGGGCACGATCACCCAGGTCCGCGACTTCAAGAAGTCCACCAGCGGGTTCATCCACGGCTTCCGCTACGGCGTGCGCGCCCTGCACCGCATCCTGGAGCAGCGTCACCACGAGCGGCCCTGGCCCAGTCACGACCTCTCCCCCACCACCGAGGCGGCCACCGACGCGATCATCGAGCGGGTCAACCGCACCTCGGCGCTGTGGCAGCTCTTCGGTTTCCTCGGGGACGCGGTGCTCATCCGACCGGACGGTAGGTTGCGCTTCGCCGAGGAGGTGCCGGTGGCGCACCTGCACACCGCGGTGGCCGGCGGCGAGTTCGGCCCGGTCGACTCCTACCTGAGCGTGACCCTGGAATACGGGCTGGACCACGATCAGGTGGACCCGTTCGACATCAAGATCGACCGGATGTCGCAGCAGGACACCAGCGGTCTGGACGCGCGCTACCTGCACCCGGTCGTGCGCCATTTCCGGGCCGGGGAACTGCTCGCCGAGCACCACATCACGGAGAACCTGGAGAACGAGTGGGACAGCGAGGCGGTGCACCGGGCCCCGCTGCGTGAGTTCCTGCGCCGTCAGCTCGCCCCGGCCCAGGTGGGCATGCCGTGATCGAGTCGCTGGCCGGACTGCACGAGCGGGCACGCCAGCGCCTGGACCCGGTGCACTACGACTTCTTCGCCGGTGGGGCGGGCGCGGAGGTCGCGCTCGCGGAGAACGAACGCGCCTTCGCCCGCCTCGCCCTACGGCCCAGGGTGTTGCGCGGCAACGACATCCGCGATCTGCGCAGCGTGCTGCCCGGGGCACGGGCGGCGCTGCCGGTGTTCGTGGCGCCGACCGCCTTCCACCGCCTCGCCCACCCTGACGGCGAACTGGCCACCGCGCGGGCCACCGCCGCGGCCGGGGCGGTGCTGATCTCCAGCATGGCCGCCACGGTGGCCATCGGCGAGGTGGTGGCGGCGGCCAGGACGGTGGATCCGGCCGCCGCGGTGTGGTTCCAGCTGTACCTGCAACGGGATCCGGCGGTCACCGAGCACCTGGTGCGGCGCGCGGAGGCGGCGGGCTGCACGGCGCTGGTGATCACCGTGGACTCGCCGGTGTTCGGGCGGCGGGAACGCGATCAGCGCAACGGTTTCCATGAGCTGCCCGCCGGGTTGACCACGGCGAACATGCAGGACCTGCCGGGCGGTCCGCGGGACATCGACATGTCCGCCGACTTCTCCTGGGCGCATCTGGCCAGGTTGCGCGCGCTGACCCGGTTGCCGTTGCTGCTCAAGGGAATCCTGCACCCGGCGGACGCCCGGCTGGCCGTGGAGGCCGGGCTGGACGGGATCATCGTGTCCAACCACGGCGGCCGCCAGCTCGACGCCGCCCAGGCCACCATCGAGGCCCTGCCCCCCATTGTGTCCACTGTGGACGGCGAGATCCCGGTGCTGCTGGACGGCGGGGTGCGCCGCGGCAGCGACGCGGTGATCGCCCTGGCCCTGGGCGCGACCGCGGTCGGCCTGGGCCGCCCGGTGCTGTGGGGGCTGGCCGCGGCCGGGGAATCCGGTGTGCGCCAGGTACTCGATCTGATCCGGACCGAACTGGATCACGTGCTTGCCCTGTGCGGGGCGAGCCGCCCGGCCGAGCTGTCCGCGGACCTGGTGGTGCCGAGGGGGTGCCGGTGCTGAAACCGTTGCGCTGGCTGGCCGTGGCGGCGGTGCTGACCGCGCCGCACTGGCTGCCCAAGCGAGTGACCGCGTTACGCGGCAAGGTCTTCACCCTGGTCAACGGCGATGCCGCGGTGACCTTCCCGAACGCCGAGGTCGGCCCGGAACGGTTCCAGGAGGTCTACGCGCACCCGGCTGCGACCGGCCGCAGCAAGGGCGCCGGCTTGTCCGACCTGTTCTGGTACTGGCTCGCGCCCGGCCCGGAAATCCACCAGGAACACCTGGAACCCGGCCCCCGCTACGACGAGGTCGCCGCCGCCACCGCGCGGATCCTGGCAGGCACCAGCGAGGAGCTGACCGCGCTGGCCGCCCGCTGCGCCGGAAAGGTGCTCGACGAACTGGCGCCCGGCGAGATCACCCTGGTCCGGTTGCGGGACCTGATGATGCCGGTGTGGGCGGAGTTCTTCTACGAACTGGTTTTCCGCGAACCCTGCCCGCGCGCGGCCCGCGACCTGATCATCGGGCACGCCGACGACGTGGTGACCGCGTTGAAATGCACTGGATTGCGTCACCCGGAACGCCGCGCCCGGCTCACCCGCTACCTGCACCGCCGGGTCCGCGACGGCGACATCGCGCACGAACTCCCGAGTGGACTGTCTACACTGGACACCGCACACTACCTGCAGGGCACCTTCTTCAACACCGCGGTGGTGCAAACCTCCGAAGCCATGGCGCATCTACTCCTCGCCCTGGCCCAGCATCCGCCGGTGCGCCAACGACTGACCGAGCAGCCAGCGGACGGCCGCTACTTCAACCAGGTGCTGGACGAGACCTTCCGGCTGTACCCGCTGTTCGGCATCGCACACCGGATCACCACCGCGGACCTCGAACTCGACAACGGTCCGACCTACCCGCGCGGCAGCGTGCTGTGCTTCAGTTATCCCGACTACCAGGCCACCGGCTGCCCACGTCCGGAGGTCTTCGACCCGGAGCGCTGGACCGACCGCACCACCCGCCCGCAGCACCACATCCCGTTCGGCATCGCGGCGAACCGGCCCTGCCCTGCCTGGCGACTCTCCCCGTTGGTCATGCGCGCGGTGAGCCGGGAAGTGTTGCGGCGCTTCAGTCTGGACTCCCCGGTCAGCCACACCCGACCGCTGCCCAACCGCGCACCCTGTCTGCTGATCCGGCACGGCGCCCGGCCCCGGAACCTGCCAGCCGTCCGGATCTTCCTGCGAGTGCGGGACCGCTGCGAGGACGTGTCCCGCAGCCTGGTCCAGCTCGTGCTGGGCACCGTGATGGTCCTGGACGCCCGGCGGCAACGCCTGGCGGGCAGGTACTTCGACACCCACACCGAGCAGGGTTGCCCGGCACACCACTAGGTTTCTCTCAGCGAAGGACGGAAACCCATGTCCAACACCGAGTTAGCCCCGGCGTTCTTCCTCGCGGTGGTGGTCATCCTGGTGACCTGCCGGCTGGTCGGCTGGGCGCTGCGCGCGCTCGGCCAGCCGCCGGTGGTCGGCGAGATGGTCGCCGGTGTCGTGCTGGGCCCGTCGGTGCTGGGCCTGATCGCGCCCGCCGCCGAGGCCGCGCTGTTCCCGCAGCAGCTACGGCCGGTGCTCTACGTGGTGGGGCAGATCGGCCTGGTGGTGTTCATGTTCCAGGCAGGCTATGAGTTCCGGGTGGACCGGCTGCGCGCGGTGGCCCGCTCGGCCACGGCCATCTCGCTGGCCGGGGTGCTCGCGCCGCTGCTGCTGGGCATCGGACTGACCGTGGTGGCCGACGGACTGGTGGATGTGTTCCCGGACAACGTGTCGCTGACGGTGTCCGCGTTGTTCGTCGGCGTTGCGCTGTCCATCACCGCCTTTCCCATGCTGGCCCGCATCATCACCGAACGCGGCCTGACCGGCTCCCGGTTCGGCTCCATCGCGATGGCCTCCGGCGCGCTGGACGACGCGGTGGCCTGGGTGCTGCTGGCCGGGGTGCTCAGCATCGCCGGGGGCAGCGCCGGACCGTTCGCGGTGGCCATCGGCGGCACCCTCGGCCTGGTGCTGATCCTGACCCTGCTGGCCCGCGGCAGCAACCGGGTGGCCGCGCTGGCCGGCCGGGTCACAGCGGAGAATCTGGTGCTGGTATTGGTGATCGCGCTGTTCCTGGCCGCCTGGTACACCGATGTGATCGGCCTGTACGCGGTCTTCGGCGCGTTCAGCCTCGGTGTGGTCTTCCCCAGATCCGAGGCGGTGGACCAGGCCGTGCACACCCTGCGCCCGGTCGGCGCGGTGCTGCTGCCGCTGTTCTTCACCTACTCCGGCCTCAACACCGACTTCGGCCTGCTCTTCCACACTGATCTGCTGCTGTTCACCCTGGCCTGCGTGCTGGCCGCGGTGGCGGGCAAGTTCGGCGCCTGCTGGCTGGCCGCCCGGCTCACCGGAGAGGAACCGGCGGTGGCGGTGCGGGTCGGCACGCTGATGAACGCGCGCGGACTGATGCAGCTCATCGCGATCAACGTGGGGCTGGCCGCCGGAATCGTCACCAAGGAACTGTTCAGCGCGCTGGTGGTGGTCGCACTGGTGACCACGATGATGGCCACGCCGATGCTCAGCTTCTGGGACCGGCGGGACCGCAGGCGGCAACGCGCGGGCGAACTCACCCAGGTCTCGTGATCCTCAGAGCCGCGGCGGCCCGAGAGCGTGACATGGGGCGTCACCATAACGACGACGGCGTGCCGGTTCGACCCGGTGTCAGCCGAATGTTAGAAGTCCTGCCGGTCCGGAACTTTGCGCCACCGCCGTGCCGGATAGCCGCCAACGGCCCGGCCGCGGCGGATCCGCGCTGATACCACCGAGGCGAACTCGCCCTTGCCCAGTAAGGAGTTCGTCATGGTCACACGATCGACAACCCTGCTCGGCGCACTGCTCGCGGCGGCGCTGCTCGCGCCCGGCCCCGCCGCGAACGGCACGCCGTCGGACATCCTCGGCTACTGGACGCCGGACCGGATGGCCACCGCCACCTCGCCGGACACCGGCGAACCGGCCCTCGGCGACCCGGCCGCCGGGGTCCTGGCCGAACTGACCAAGGCCCCCCGGCCCTACACCGCGCCCGGCGTTCGGGTGCACGGCAAGGTGTTCTGGACCAAGAGCGGCCGGAACAGCTGGTGTTCGGCGAGCGTGGTCACCGCGCCGAACAAGAGCGTGGTGTGGTCGGCCGCGCACTGCCTGTCCGGCACCACCAACGTGATGTTCGTGCCCGCCTACAACTCCGCGGGCAGCGGGGACGCGCCGTACGGGCGCTGGCCCGCGCGCAAGGTGGCCACCAGCGGCAACGACCACGCGCTGGCGGTGGTCGGCCAGGTCGGCGGGCAGAACCTGGAGGATGTGGTGGGCGCCAACGGGATCCGGTTCACCGGGCCGGTCGGCGGGCGCACCACGGTGTGGGGTTACCCGGCGGCGCGGATCTGGACCGGACGGGACCTGACCTACTGCAACCAGCCGACCCAGCTCAGCGGGTCCAGCGTGCGCACCGCCTGTGACACCGAGGGCGGCAGCAGCGGTGGCGGGTACATCACCGGGTCGAGCACGCCGACCGGGCTGGGGTACCTGTGGGCCAACCACTCGGCCGGGGCCGGGGCGACCGCGATCGGCGTGGTCTTCGGCGCGACCGCGGAACGGTTGTACCGGGCCAACATGAACTAGCTCCGCACAGCGCGGCGCCCCTCCGAACGGTGGGGAGGGGCGCCGCGTGCCGGGTGGGCTCAGCAAGGTCACGCCGAGCAGGGCCGCCACGGCCTGATGCGGAATACTGGCAACTACCGAACGGTCGGTAGGCGCGCGTGACCAGGGGTTTGCGCAGCGGCCACGGTGACCACCCGACCGAGTCGAGCCCGGTACCCCGGCCGACCTGGGCCGAGGGCCGGGCGGTGTCAACGACCGGGTGGGCGGACCTGGGGGCCGCCCTGCGTTCCGGCGCGTTGCGGTGCCACCGTGACACCGGGGATGCTGGAGTTGGATCAAGGGGGCGGGATGCGGACACTTCTCGGCCGGGAGCTGCCCGAGGCCGAGCTGGCCGCCGCGCTGGACCAGGCCGCGGCCGGGCGGGGCGGACTGGCCTTGCTCACCGGTGAGGCGGGGATCGGCAAGACCGCGCTGGCCGAACAGGTCAGCGCGAGCGCGTCCGCGCGTGGGTTCCGGACCCGCTGGGGCGCCAGTGGCGGACCGGCGTTCTGGCCGTGGATCCAGGTGTTGCGCCAGCACCACGGCGAGCTGGGCACCGGCGGGGAGCACCCGTGGCTGCGGCCGCTGCCCGCCTCGGCGCGGCCGGATGAGTACGCGCGGTACCGGCTCTTCGACGATCTGACCGGACTGCTGACCGCCGATGGGGTGCCGACGCTGGTGGTGCTCGACGACCTGCACTGGGCCGATGAGGGCACGGTGCGCTGTCTGGAGTTCCTGGCGCCGCAGTTGCGTTCGGCCTCACTGCTGGTGATCGGGACCTGCCGGGAGGCGCCCGAGGGCGAACTGGCCCGGCTGGGCACCCGGATCGAGCTGGGCGGGCTGGACGTGGGCGCGACCGGGTCGCTGCTGGGGCAGGTCACCGGGGCGGAGCCGGAGCCCGCGCTGGTGGCCGCGGTGCATGAGCGCTGCGGCGGGAATCCGTTCCTGGCCACCGAGGTGGCCCGGTTGCTGCGGCACACCGCGGCCCCGGTGGCGCTGACCGCGGTGCCCTCGGGGGTGCGGCAGGTGACCGCGTTGCGGCTGGCCGAACTGCCGAGGGAGACGGTGGAACTGCTGTGCCAGGCGGCGGTGCTGGGACTGTCGGTGGAGGTCGCCGAGCTGGCCGAACTGGCCGGGATCGACCCACCGCAGGTGTGGTCCCGCCTGGCCGAACCCCTCCGCCGCGGCCTGATTGGCACTCAAGAGGAGCAGGTGCTACGCTTTCCGCACAGCCTGCTACGGGAAGCGGTGGCCGACCGGATCCCCGCACCGGAGCGAGCCGCGTTGCATCGCCGGGCCGCCACGGCGATCGCCGCGTGCGCCCGCGCCGATGAGGCGTCCAGCCGGCTCGCCGAGCACCTCACCCTGGGCGACCGGCCGGACGAGGCCGCCGTGCACCGGGTCCGCGCGGGCCGCGCCGCACTCCGGGCGCTGGCCTACGAGGACGCGGCCGTCAGTTTCCAACGGGCCCTGGACCTGTTGGGCGAGGACGACCGCGACCGGGTCCGGCGCGCCCGGATCCTGCTGGCGCTCGCGGAGGCACGCTCGTACTCGGGCACGCTCACCGCAGCGGTGGCCGGATACGAGCAGGCGTTCGAGCTGGCTCGCACGGTCCAGGACGGCGAGACCGCGGCTCGGGCCGCGCTGGGCTGCTGCGTGGGCAACCAGCTCGCGCTGCACGAACCCCGCCTGGTCCGGCGCCTGGAGCTGGCCCTGGACGGGCTGCCGCCAGGCGACGGCGAGCTGCGCGCCCGGGTACTGGCGCGGCTGGCCAAGGAGCTGGACCCGGCGGAGACCAGCTGGGAACGCCGGGGGGTGGTGGCCGGGCAGGCACTGGCCATGGCCCGCAGGCTGTGCGATCCCGCGCCGCTGGGCGACCCGGGTGGGCAGGGCAGGCTGGGCGGACCGGGCAGGCAGGGCGAGCTGGACAACGGAGGAGGGCAGCGCAACGCAGGTGAGCGGGGCAGCTCCGGCGGACGGGCCAGCCCCGGCGGGCTGGACAGCTCCGCCAGGCAGGATAACCCTGGCCGGTGGGGTGGCTCGGCCAGCCAGGACAGCGGCAGCCCTGGCGGGCGCGGCCGCGCAGCCAGGCAGGGCGAGGCGGCTGGACAGGGTGGCTCGGGCGGACCGGGCGGACCGGCTGGGCTGAGCACCACCAGCTCGGGCAATCCGGCCGGGCTGAGCGAGTCAACCGGTTCGGGCACTCCGGCCGGGCTGAGCAGTTCGACCGGTTCGGGCAATCCCGCCGGGCTGAGCAGTTCGACCAGCACGGGCAATCCCGCCGGACTGGACAGGTCGGCCAGCACGGGCAATCGGGCTCCCCTGGGCCGCACCGCGAGCTCAGGCACTCCGCCGAGTCCAGGCTCGCCCGACGGGCTGAGCGGTCAGGCCACCCTGGCCGAGGTGCTCGCCGTGTACCACCAGGCCATGTGGTCGCCGCACAACGCGCGGGAGCGGCTGGTGATCGCCACCGAGGCGGCGGCCGCGGCCGAGCGGGCCGGCGCCGACCTGGTCGCCATGGAGGCGCATCTGTGGTGCCTGCTGGCCAATCTGGACCTCGGCGAGCGCAACGCCATGGAGTCCGGGCTGGCGGTCACCGGCGCGCTGGCCGAACGGCTGCGGCATCCGCTGTGGCTGTACTACCAGCGGCTGTGCGCGGCCACGATCCGGCACGCCGACGGCGACTTCGCCGAAGCCGAGGCGCTGACCCGCCAGGCCCTGGTACACGGCCGCCAGGCCGGCCACCCCCTGGCCGAAGCCTCCTTCCAGCACCACCTGGCCCGCCTGGCCCTGGACCGCGGCGACCAGGCCACGGCACACACCGCCACCGACGCCTACGTCACCCTGGTGAGTGCGGTGCCCATGCTGTCCCCGGCGCTGCGCTGCGTCACGGTGTGGCTGCGCGCCCACCTCGGCCATCACGTGGAGGCCAGGGCCCTGCTCGACCGCCTGCTCGCCGACGGCGCCAAACCCCTGATCGACACCACCGTCGGCATGCCGGTGACCCTGCTCCTGGCCGAGGTGGCCCACCTCACCGGCGCGGCCGAACACGCCCCCACCCTCGCCGAGACCCTGCGTCCGTACGCGGGTCTGGTCGCCACTTCCGCGGGGTGTCCGCTGGGCCTGGTGTCGCACGCGCTGGCGAACCTGGCGGTACTGACGGATCGGCCGGAGGAAGCCGAGTCGCACTTCCAGTCCACTGTGGACCAGGCTCGGCGGATGGGCGCGCGGCCATGGCTGGCCAGGGCGCGAGTGGATTACGCGGCGATGTTGTCGGCGGGTGGGGATTCCGCTGGACTGGAGCAGGCGCGGCTGGCTGAGGTGGAGGCGACTGCGTTGGGGATGCCGGTGCTGGTGGCGCAGGCGAAGGCATTGCGCGAGCGGCGGTAGCGGCCCGAGTGAGGACATTCCGCGTGCCGGAGCAGCGGCGCGGCGGGCGGGCAGGCCGCGCGGTGACCGGTTTGTCCTGCGCGCCAACCGAACGGCCGGTCGGCGGCGGCGTTGATCCGGTTGCTCCGGGCGAAGCTGGGCGGGGTCGGCGGTTGGGGGGTGGTGCCGCCGACCCCGCTTGCGTGCCGGGTGGGTCTCGACAGCGACGAATTCGTCGGGGTGAGGTCGTCGCGTCGCCCGGCGGAATGGTGGTCCGTGTGGAACCGAGTATGGCCGGTAATCGTGTGCTGGCAACGGTTCTGGTACCAAAGTCCGGCCATGGCTGCCCGAAGGGTCAGTCTTTCGTCCTCGCGCTGCCGGGGTCGGCGGCAAATAGGTCAGCGGTCCAGCAGGGTGGTGTCCAGCCGGGGTGGACATGGACCGTAGGCGTTGCGGCGGGCGGAGCGGGTGCGGATCCAGGGCAGGGCGGTGAGCAGGCGCAGGAACGAGGGCGGTGCGAGGTTCTTGCCCTGTTCACGGGCGGTGGCCACCCGGCGTTCGATGCGGGTCTGGTCCGCCTGCACCTGGACGATGGCGGGTTCTCTGGCGGCTTGGATCGCGGCGAGGGTGGACTCGGTGAGATCACCGGCGCGCAGTGCGGGGATCAGCTGGTTGGCGGCTTCGACCGCGTCTTGGACGGCCATCAGGATTCCGTTGCCGCCCACCGGGGAGATGACGTGGGCGGCGTCGCCGAGCAGCACCACACCCGGGCGATGCCAGCGCGGGGCGCGGGCGATGTCCAGGGACAGCAGGGTGATCTGATCGAAGCCGGTCAGCCGGGTGACGCGGTCGGACAGCCAGGGGACGTGCCGGTGGATGAAGTCCTGGATGGGGGTCACGCCTGCCTGTTTCGCCGCCGGGAAGCCGCCTTTGGGCAGGGTGTAGCCGATCTGCCAGTCAGCGACGCCGCCGAGCAGCGCGACGTAGTGGTCGCGGCCGAAGTACAGGTCGACGTCGGCCTCCGGTGGATCCGCCGGGTGCCGGGGCAGGCGGAACCAGAGCAAATCGCTGCTGGCGCCCAGGGATTCCACCGGCAACTCGGCCAGGCGGCGCAGGCGGGAGAAGCGGCCGTCGGCGCCGATGACCACGGTGGCTGGCAGGTCGTGTTCGCCGTGCTCGTCCCGGTAGCGAACGCCGGTGACCGTCTCGCCCTCGCGGAGCAGGCCGATCACCTTGGCGGCCATCCGGATCTGGCAGCTAGGCAGGGATTGTGCCTTGCCGGCGAGGAAATCCAGGAAGCGGACCTGCGGCATCAGTGCCACGTAAGGGAATGGGGAGTCCAGGCCGCGGTAGTCGGCGGCGGTGATGGTGCCGTGCGGGGTGTGGAAGCGGAAGCTGCGGGCCGGGTGGTGCGGCAGGCGGAGCAGGTCCTCGGCCAGGCCGAGGGTGTCCAGGAGTTCCAGGGTGTAAGGGTGCAGGGAGTCACCGCGGAAGTCGCGGTCGAAGTCGGGCTGGGCCTCCAGCAGGGTCACCGGCACTCCGGCGCGGCCCAGCAGATAGGCGAGCACCATGCCGCCGGGACCGCCCCCGGCCACCACCACCCCGGTCATCGCCGGGACCCGCTGACCAGCTCGGCCCGGATCGCCTGGGTGAAGGCGCGCTCCTCGCGACGCCCGTCGGGCCGCACCCCCGACAGCACCCCGGTGAGGCTGGGCACCGCTGCGACAACCCCGGCAAGAATGTCCACCGGGACAGTCTGCCTGCTCCGCCCGTCTCAGTCCTGCCCCGCGGCCTGGCTCTCCACCGGCTCGGGCACCGCCGCCTCCTCTCGTCCGTTGGTGAGCGTGGCGGCGCTCCACTGCTGGTCATCGTGCTCGTTCAACCGGTGTCGCCCCATGATCGGCACCTCCCCGTGGTTTCGGCGCGACTACCCCGTAGCCGGTGGGTCGAATCCGCGGGCCTGGGCAATGTCACCATTCCGGGTTACCGCGTCTCTACCGACCGGTCGGTAGAGACGCGAAGGTCGCTGTCACCGGGGCGCGGGTAGCGTGGCTTTGTGATCACCGAAGCGGGGCTCGCCGGGTGGGCGGCGGGCAGGGCGGATATCCGGCTGGTGCTGCGCACCGGCTCACGGGCGCGACGGGACGGCACCGCGGATGCCTTCTCCGACCACGACATCGAGCTGTTCAGCACCGATCCCGAGTCCTACGCCGACGCCGCGGACTGGCCGGCCGAACTCGGGCCGGTGCTGGTCAGTGTCGGCCTCGACGGACCGTGGGACAACCCGGCCCGGTTGGTGCTGTTCGCCGACGGCGTCAAGGCCGACTTCCAGGTGGTGCCGTTGTCGCTGCTGGATGAGTTGGCCGGGGGACTCGACGAGCTGCACGAACGCGGGTACGAGGTGCTCTACGACCCGGACGGACTGGCCGCGCGGTTGCCCGCGCCCACTGGCCGGCCGCGGCCGGAAGCCGTGACCGAGCCGGACTTCCAGGAACTGTGCGCGGAGTTCTGGTTCGAGATCGCGCACCTGCCGCGGTACCTGGCTCGCGGGGAGCTGTGGGTGGTGAAGTCCCGGGACTGGACGACCAAGGAACTGCTGCAGACCCTGGTCGAGTGGCATGCCCAGGCGGTGCGCGGGGCGGACCTGGACGTGTGGCACGGCGGCACCCGGATGCGGGACTGGGCCGCACCCGGGGTGTGGGACCGGTTGCCCGCGACCTTCGGCGGGTTTGCCGCGGCGGACGCGCGGCGGGCCGCCCATGCGACCGGGGTGCTTTTCGCCGAACTGGCCCGCGAGGTCGCCAAAGCCCACGACTTCACCTACGACCCAGCCCCCGAAACCGCGATCCTGCCCCAACTGACCCCCTGACCCCGCCCCACAACGGCCAACACCCCGTACAACAACGGCCAACACTCGGTACGACAACGGCCAACACGCCGGGAGAAGGACTTCCCCGGCGTGTTGGCCGTTGTGGACGGTGTGTTGGCCGTTGCGGGCGGGGTTGGGGGCGGGGTGGGGTGGGGTTAGTTGGGGGATTTTAGGCCTGCGCCGGAGAGGGCGAGGGTGAGGTTTGGGGTGGTCAGGTGGGGGGTTGCGGTGGTCCAGGATGGGGTGGTGGGGGCGGTTGCGGCGCGGGCGGCGGTGATGGCGGCCCAGCAGACGGCTGAGGTGGGTTCGACGTAGAAGCCGGCTGCGGCCAGTTCGGTGCGGGCCTTGAGGACCTGGTCGTCGGTGACGCCCAGGATGGTGCCGCCGGTGTCGGCCACCGCGGCCAGGATGGCTTCGCCGCGGGCGGGTTCGGCGATGGCGATGCCCTCGGCCTTGGTGGGGACCGGGGTGATGGTGGCGGGGCCGGGGGTGCCCGCGTCGGCCGCGGTGGCCAGGGGGGCGCAGTTGGCGGACTGGACGCCGATGATGGTGGGGAGCTTGGGGATCAGGCCCTGGGCGAGGAGTTCGCGGAAGCCGAGGTAGGCGCCCAGCAGGAGGGTGCCGTGGCCTACTGGGAGGACGACGGTGTCCGGCATTCCTTGTTCCCACAGCTCGAAGGCGAAGGTCTTGGTGCCGTGCAGGAAGTACGGGTGGAACATGTGACTCGCGTAGCTGGCGTCGGGGGCCTCGGCGGCGAGTTTGGCGGCGCGGGCGGCGTCCTCGCGGTTACCCTCGATCAGGTGGACGTTGGCGCCGTGGGCGCGCATCTGGCCGAGTTTGCCGGGTGAGGTGCTCGCGGGCACGTAGATCTCGCACGGGACGCCGATGCGGGCAGCGTAGGCGGACAACGCCGTGCCCGCGTTGCCGCTGCTGTCGGCGATCAGGCGGCGGACGCCGAGCAGGTGGGCCAGGGTGGCGAGCATGACCGCACCGCGGTCCTTGAAGGACAGGGTTGGGGACAGGTATTCCAGCTTCACCCTGGCCTCGGGCAGGCCGACCGCCGGGACCACCGGGGTCATGCCCTCGCCCAGGCTCACCTCGGCCAGCTCCGGGACCGGCAGGGATTCGGCGTAGCGCCACAGGGTGGCGGGGCGGGTGGCCAGTTCGGCCCGGCTGGGCAGCTTGGCGCCGAAGTCGGCGACGTCCAGGACACCGCCGCACGGGCAGAGCCAGACCAGGCTGTCCACCGGGAACTCGGTGGCACAGCGGGAACAGCGCAGCGGCGGCAACTGGTGGGCCACGGTTTCTCCTCCACACGACTTGACTGGACTGATCGTCTAGAAAACTTGGACAGATTGTCAAGTCCGGTCTAGGCTGAGGTGGTGAGCGACACGATGGACCGCGCCGCCGACGACCTGTTCGACTCGGTGCGCCCGCTGGTCGACGGCCTGGCCGCCACCTTCGGCCCCACCGCCGAGATCGTCCTGCACGACTACCGCAGGCCCGAGGCGAGCGTGGTCGCGATCAGCGGCTCGGTGACCGAACGGCATGTCGGTGGCGCGATGAGTGCGATCGGGCTCGGACTGCTCGCCGCTGGCGCTGAGGCCGAGGACCGGCTCAACTACCTGACCCGCACCCCGGACGGCCGCCTGCTGCGCTCCTCCACCATGCTGCTTCGCCTGCGCGGCAAGGTGATCGGCGCGTTGTGCGTCAACCTGGACGTCACCGCGCTGCGCCAGGCCGCCGACACCCTCGCCGGACTCGCCGGGCCCCTGGAACCCGCGCCGGTCACCGTGTTCTCCGACGATGTGGACCAGGTGGTGGACGCGGTGATCGCCGAGGAGGGCGGCTGCGACCGCACCGACCGGGCCGACCGCCGCCGGATCATCGCCGCGCTGGACCGGCGCGGGGTGTTCGCGGTGCAGCGCTCGGCCGCCAGGGTCGCCGAGCACCTGGGTGTCTCCCGGGCCACCCTGTACAACGACCTGACCAAGATCCGGGCCCGATGACGTTGCCGCGCAACCGATCCACGCCACCGGAGCGGTACCGGACCGCCGGGGGTGATTACGCCGAAGGGCGCACCGCGTGCCCGGCGATCGGGCTACCCTGGCAAGATCTGGCCTCGGCTTGACCGGTGTGCCGGCCGGCCGGGACGAACACCGATCGGGGAGGCTGCGGGTGACCTGGGAAGACCGTGTGCTGGGCTGCATGCTGGGCGGCGCCATCGGCGATGCGCTGGGCGCGGACGTCGAATTCGAGTCGATCACCTCGATCCGGCGGCGGCACGGCGCGGACGGTCTGACCGACCTGGTCGCCGCCTACGGCAAGGTCGGCGCGATCACCGACGACACCCAGATGACCCTGTTCACCCTGGAGGGGATGGTCCGGGCGCACGTGCATCAGCGGCAGCACGGGGCCACCGATCCGGTGCCGTTCCTGCTCTCGGCCTACCAGCGCTGGCTGCACACCCAGGGCTATCCGTGGGCCGACGCGCTGGGCGCACTCGCCGAGGCGCATCCGCGGCCGGACGGCTGGCTGATTCGCGAGCCTGACCTGTTCGACCGCCGCGCCCCCGGCAAGACCTGCATCCGCGCGCTGGAGGACATCGGCCGCGGCCAGGCGCCGGGCTCGTTCACCCACAAAATCAACAACTCCAAGGGCTGCGGCGGCGTGATGCGCGCGGCCCCGGTCGCCTTGTGGGGCAACGATCCGGCCGAGGTGTTCCGGATCGCCGCGGCCGGCGCCGCGCTCACTCACACCCATCCCAGCGGCTACCTGTCCGCGGGCTGCCTGGCGGTGATGGTGTGGGCGCTCTTCCACGGCGCGCACATCAACGTGGCCGTCGACAAGGCCGAGCAGATCCTGCGCGGCTATGACCAGCACGAGGAAACCCTGGCAGCGATCGAGGGCGCGGTGCGGCTGGGCGGTCCGATCGACTCGACCACGCCGGAGCGGATCGAACGCGAACTGGGCGGCGGCTGGGTCGGCGAGGAGGCCCTGGCGATCGGGTTGTACGCGTTCCTGCACGGCGGCGGCGAGTTCCGGGAGACCATGCGGGTGGCGGTCAACCACACCGGGGACAGCGATTCCACCGGCGCGATCGCCGGGAACCTCTTCGGCGCGGCGCATGGGATGTCCGCGCTGCCCAAGGACTGGCTGGACAAACTGGAACTCCGCGCGGCGACCGAGTTGTTGAGCCGGGACGCCGTCGCGGAGTTCAGCGCGAACCCGCCCACCTCAAGCGGGTTCCTGCACTGCTATCCCACCTGGTGACTCAGCCGGCCACGAAGACCGCGACCAGGGCCAGCACCGAGGGCACCACCTGGACGTAGAGGATCTTCTTGCTGGCCGTGGCCGCGCCGTAGACCCCGGCGACGAACACGCACGCCAGGAAGAAGATCTTCGCCTGGTAGCCGACCGGGTCGGCCGCGATCAGCGACCAGATCAGGCCTGCGGCCAGGAATCCGTTGTACAGCCCCTGGTTCGCGCCCAGGGTCTTGGTCGCCTCGGCGAACTCGGGGGTGAGCCCGAACGCCTTCTGGCCCCGTGGGGTGGTCCACAGGAACATCTCCAACACCAGGATGTACACGTGGATCAGCGCGACCAACCCGACCAGGATCCCCGCCACGACACCCATCAGAACTGCTCCTTCATCATTCCACTGTGGACAGCCATTGTGCGCTTGAGCCGGGGGTACGTCATCCTGAGTAGACGTCTTCGATGTAACGGTCCTGCGCGATGAGGTCCGCGAGCCAGGCTTCGGCGGCGCTCTGGTCGCCGCCGGTGTGCTTGCGGTGCAGGTCGAGGAAGGCGGCGCGCACGCCGGGGGCCATCCGGGCGCCGTCGCCGCAGACGTAGACCGCCGCGCCGCTGTCCAGAAGCTGCCACACCTGCTCGCCCTCGGCGGCGATGCGGTGCTGCACGAACCGCACGTCCCGCACCGGCGCCTGGGAGAACGCGGGCCGCATCGAGATCACGCCCGCGGCCTCGGCGGCTTCCAGCTCGGCG
Source organism: Crossiella sp. CA198 (assembly GCF_052078295.1). NCBI lineage: Bacteria > Bacillati > Actinomycetota > Actinomycetes > Pseudonocardiales > Pseudonocardiaceae > Crossiella > Crossiella sp. CA198. The sequence goes on along the minus strand of NZ_JBQJIM010000020.1, from coordinate 138,135 downwards.
CGGTGCAGGTAGTCGACCTCGGGGTGGTCGCAGCCGAAGTAGCACAGCGCCGGGCCGGTGTTGCCGGCGGCGAGGCGGTCGGCGATGGCGCCGCGGAAGGGGGCCAGGCCGGTGCCCGCGCTGATCATGATCACCGGGTGGTCGGCGGCGGGGTCGAGCCGGAACGCCTCCCGGCAGGGCTGCACCTTGGCCAGGACGGTGTCACCGGGGCGCAGGCCGGTCAGGTAGGCCGAGCCGATGCCGCGGAAGGTGCCGTCGGCGCAACGGGATGGGGCTGCCAGCAACGACACCATCAGGTCGACCGCGCCCGGCTGGCTCGCGGCCGAGGAGGAGATCGAGTAGTGCCGGGGGCGCAGCGGCGGCAGCAGTTCGAGGGCGATGTCCAGGGTGAGTTGGCAGGCCGGGTTGACCTCCAGGAGGTCCAGAACGCCGCGGCCATCCGGTTGCGCGGCAAGGGCTTCCAGGGCCTTGCGCTCCGGCGGGCACGGGTTGATCGCGGCCAGGGTGCTGAGCTGGGCGGGGGTGGCCGGGTCCTGCAACTCGACGAAGTGGGTGAGCAGGGCGCGGGCGGTGACCGGGCGGTCGATGCCCAGCGCGCCACGGCCGGGGCGGCGGTCGGCGATCTCCAGGACGTCGTCCAGGTCCAGCCGCAGCAGCCGGGCGGCGCGCTCGACCTGGGCCGGATCGTTGGCTGGCAGCACGGTGAGGTGGTCGGCGGTGCGGTAGGTCACGCCCTCGGGCAGCGCGATCCGCAGGAACCGCTTGGACCGGCCCAGCGGGTGCTCCAGCTCGGCCAGGTCGGCGGTGTCGAGGACGGTCATCGGCTGCACCTCGTGCCGGGCGTCGCGGGCCGCGGTGACCGGGCCGGACAGCCTGCGCACCGCGTACCTCGGACCCTCGCTGGTGTCCACTGTGGACACCGCGTCCGGGTCGCCGTACTCGGCCAGCAGCGCGGTCCAGAGCTGTTCGCTCCAGTCGGTGACCGCGCCTGCCAGGTCGCCGGAGGCGTCGGCCTCGCCGCGGTCGAGCAGCCGGGTGGCGCCGAGTTCGGTGAGCCGGGCGTCCAGGGCGGTGGGCACGTGCATGTAGGTGGCGGCCCAGTTGCGGTCGCCGACGCCGAGCAGCGCGTACCGGACGCCGTCCAGGGAGCCGGGTTCGGCCTGGTTGAGCCAGTTCCAGAACTCGGTCGCGTCGTCGGTCGGACGGCCGTTGTAGGATGCCGCGACGATCACCACTGGGGAGCCGGCCGGCAACGACCGAGTGGCGACGTCCAACGGGTCAACGGAAACGTCGCAGCCGTGCTGCTCCCCTGCCTCGGCGATTTCCTTGGCCAGGGTGCGGCAGGTGCCCAGGTTGGAACCGTGCAACACGGTCAGCCTGGTGCCCTGCCGCATCCGGCCAGCCGTCTTCGCGGTGGCGTGCGCGATCTCGGCGACCGCGGGCTGACGCCGGTCCGCGCTGGTGCGCCTGGCCAGGCCCAGGTGCAGGCCCTCGGGTTTGAGGGTCAGCGTTTCCTTGACCTTGAGCTGATAGTTGTCCTGGTCCAGGAAGCGGAAGCGGTGGATCAGCAGGCCCAGCAACAAAGTCGCCTCGTGCAGGGCGAACTGGCGGCCGATGCAGGCCCGCTCGCCGGTGCCGAAGGGCTTGAACGCGTGCACCGGGCGGTCCCGCTCGCGTTCGGGGGTGAAGCGCTCCGGGTCGAAGGCCTCCACGTTGTCGCCCCACACCGGATCCCGGTGCAGCATCGGGGTCAGCACCAGCATCGCCTCGCCCTTGGCCACCGGGTACTTGCCGCCGATCTCGGTGTCCCGCAAGGCCTGGCGGGCGAAGACGGCCGCGGTCGGCCACAGTCGCAGCGTCTCGTTGAGGATCTGCCGGACGTAGCGCAGTTTGCCGATGTCCTCGAAACTCGGGTCCGGGTCCTCGGCATCGCCCCAGAGCGCGTCCACCTCGGCCTGGGCGCGGGCCAGCACGGCCGGGTTCTTGGTCAGGAAGTGCAGCGCGAAGGACAGCGTGCCGGAGGTGGTCTCGTGCCCGGCGATCAGGAAGGTGACCACCTGGTTGCGGATGTTGACCTCGTCCAGGGTCTCCCCAGACTTGGGGTGCGGGGCGTTGAGCATCAGGCCCAGCAGGTCGTCGGTGCTGGTGTCCCCGCTGGCGATGCGCTCCTTGATCACCTCGTCCACCACGCCGTTAAGGAAGGCCACGTCCGCGGCGAACTGCTCATTGCCCTTGCGGTAGAGGAAGTCCATCCCCGGGATGTGCCGGTTCTTGGCCTGGGCGAAGGCCAGGCCGCGGACCAGGGCGGTGATGAACGGGTGCGTGTCCGCGCTCGCGAAGGAGCCGAAGTCGTAGCCGAAACCGGCCAGGCCGATGGTGTCCAGGGTCAGCTTGGTCATGTCCCTCGAAATGTCCACAGTGGACTTTCCGGCGTGCTGATCCCAGGAGCCGATGAGCTTGCGGGCGACGTCGAGCATGGTCGGGTGGTAGGTGCGCATCGAGGACATGGCGAAGGCGGGCAGCAGGATGTCGTGCGCCTTGGCCCAGTTGGGCTCGTCGTTGAAGGCGGTGAACAGGCCGTCGCCGGTGAGGCCGCGGATGGTGACCAGGGAGTTGCCCACGTGCTTGGCGAAACGGTCCTCGTCGGCGAGTTCGGCGACCAGGTCGGCGCCGGAGACGAAGACGACCTCGGTGCCGAAGAACTTGCGGGTGAAGATCGGGCCCAGCGCCCTGGCGTCGTCCATCGCGCTCTGCACCAGGCGGTCCGACGGCGCGCCGAGCACATCGCCGATCACCGGCAGACGGTTGGCCGGGTGCGGCAGTCCGGCCCGGTCGGTTGTGTGTGCGATGCCCATCTCGAATCCCCGATTTCGCTGTGCGCGCTTGTCCTGTCGAGATCAACAGTGCCAGCGCCGATCCGGCGTCTCCGACCATCGCACTACACAATCTTGTAGTCCTCGGCTAGGTTTCCTCCTTGTGCGCGAATCGCTGTCCCGGATCGGTCTGGCCGAACTGCTGGCCGCCTCGGGCGCGCTGGCCTCGCTGCGGGACCGGACCGGCCGGTTCACCTGGGCCTCGCCGAGCTACCGCGAGCTGATCGGGGCAGGTGCGGCCGAGATCGCGGGCAGCACCCTGGCCGACTGGCTGGGGCCGGAACTGGCCGCGCCGGTGGACGCCGAGGACGCGCGGGTGTGGCGGACCGGACAGCCGGTGCGCTGGCGGCCGAGCGATCCGGTGCCGACCGCGCTGCCGGGGCGCTCGGGCAGGCAGGTGTGGCTGGCCGGGCACAAGCTGCTGCTGCACCCGGCGGACGGGGAACCGTTGCTGGGCATGGTCGCGGTGGACGTCGGGGACTGGCTGGCCGACCGGGCGGCGCTGGCCGCGGCCGAGCAGCGGCTGGCCCAGTTCGTCGCGCACGTGCCGGTGCTGGCCATGATCACCGACGCCCAGCACCGCTATGTCTGGTTCGGCGACGCCGGCCACCGGCTGCTCGACCGGCCGGTCGGCGAGGTGGTCGGGCGGACCGTGCCGGAGGTGCTGCCGCCGGATCTGGCCGAGCAGTCGGTGGAGCAGAACGCGGCGGTGCTGCTGTCCGGGGCGGCCCGGCAGGTGCGGCTGCGCACCGAGCAGGACGGGCGGGAGATCGAGTGGTCCGGGTACCGGTTCCCGTTGCCGCAGCCGCAGGGCCCGCCGCACGTGGGCACGATCCTGTTCGACGTCACCGAGTTCCGCACCGCACAGCGGGACGCGGCGTTGTGGCGCAACCGGTTCCTGGCGCTGCTGGACCGGATCTCGGTGCCCGCCGCGATCTGCCTGCCCGACGGCACGCTGAGCATGCTCAACCCGGAGTTCGCCGCCCTGCTGGGCAGCAGCCCTGGCCGGTTGCACGGCACCGTGCTGACCACCCTGATGCAGGCCAGGGACCAGGAGAAACACGATCGGCTGATGCGGGAGTTCGCCTCCGGGGCGCGCGGTCGGCGCCGGCTGGCGGTGCGCTGGAAACCGCGTCGCGCGAGCACCGAGCGCACCGGGGAGCTGACCATCCAGCTGGTCAAGGACGTGGAGACCGGGTTGCTGCTGACCCTGGCCGCCGATCCGGAGCAGCCGCCGCCCGCGGACCCGCCGCCGGAAATCAGTTCCCGGGAAGCGGAGATCATCACTAGGGTCGCCGCCGGGGACACCACCGCGGCCATCGCGGCGGCGCTCGGCCTGACCCCGGACGGGGTGACCTACCACGTCACCCGGCTCTGCCAGCGGTTCGAGGCGGCCAACCGCACCGCGCTGGTGGCCAGGGCATATGCGACCGGAGTGCTGGACATCTCGGTGTGGCCGCCCGCACTGCGGGGGAACGGAGTGGCGAGTGCGTGAGGAACTGCTCGACGGCGGCGGCCGGGTGGTGGCCGTCTACGACCGCCGCACCCGGATGGAGCGGCCCTACGCCGCCGAACTGGAGCCGGTGGGCATCGAGCCCGCGGCGCTGGTCAAGCTGCTCTTCGCCGAGCGCGCGGGCTGGGTGTTCAGCTCCACCCCGGACCTCTGCCACGCGGCCAAGGCCGAGGGCGGCACGATCGTCCGGCACGGGCACGGCTACAGCTATGACCTGCGCACCCAGCCGGTCGACCCGGGCTGGACGGCCGGACCGTTGCCCGCGGGACTGCGGTTCAGCGAGTTCACCGCGACCCTGGACGAGATCTACCCCGCCTATCAGCTGGCCTTCCCACCGGGCCACGTCGACCATGTGCTGGACGCCGAGACCGAGCGGCGGGATTTCGCCCGGCTGCTGGCCGGGGAGGTGCTCGGGCCGGTGCTGCCGTGCAGCAGCCTGGTGTGGGACGGCGAGGCGGTGGTCGGGGTCATCGTGGTCAACGACCGCGAGGGCGAGCCGCCGATGTTCGGGCCATGGATCTCGCAGGTCTACCGGGACCCCGATCCGCGCTACCGCGGGCTGGGCATGGTGCTGCTGCGGCGGGCCCTTGCCCTGGGCGCGCGGGCCGGGCTGCCCGCGATCGGACTGGCGGTCACGGACGGGAATCCGGCGCGGCGGGTGTACGAAAAGGCGGGCTTCCGGCATACCGACGAGTCCATGACGGTGCTGATCCCGGACTGACCCTCTAGACTGGCCGGGTCGGAGCCGAGCTGAGGAGGTGGACCGTGCGCGAGCACCGGGTCCCGCCGCACGCTGTGCTGCTCCGGCTGATCCAGGCCGTGCTACTCACCGCGCTGCTGGTGCTGGTGGCCGCGCCGGTGGCCACGGCCGCGCCGATCACGTTGGCGGACAACGAGGTCGCGGTGTCCACCCACCTCGGTGGGTCCTCTTCGGACCATCGGGACACCCGGCTCAACCACGCCGACCGGGTGGCCATCGCCAACCCGCACGCGCACCAGCACTTCGCCGAGCTGCCCGCCGGACTGCCGGTGGCCGCGCCCGCGTTCCCCCGGCCCAGCGTCGACTTCGCGACCGATCAGAACGCCCTCGACGCCGCGGCCGGTGTCGGGCCGCGGCAGGCGCCCACCAGAGGGCCGCCGTCCACTCCAGGAAGCTGACCCTCACACCGTCCTTTGTGGACGGACCTCACTCCTGGAGGAACCTCACCCATGTCACGCCCTTCGGCGTGGCGGGGACTTCTCGTGCGCGGGCTGCTGTCCCTCGCCGTGCTCGTCACCGCCACCTATCTCGTGCTCAGCACCGCCCCGCGCCTCGGCCTTGACCTGCGCGGCGGCACCCAGATCGTGCTTGAGGCCAAGTCCACCCCGACCGTCACCGCCGATGCCAATGCCACCGACCGCGCCCTGGAGGTGATCCGCCGCCGGGTGGACAGCCTGGGCGTGGCCGAACCGGGGCTGGTCCGCTCCGGGGAGAACCGGATCATCGTCGAACTGCCCGGCGTGCAGGACCCGAAGGAAGCGGTCGCGGTGCTCGGCCGGACCGCCCAGCTGACCATGCACCCGGTGCTCGGCGTGGTGCCGCCGGGCACGCCGCCGGGGCCGGGCGAGAAGGTGCTGCCGGATGAGTCCGGCGCGCCGTTGCGGCTGGCCGCGGCCGCGCTGACCGGCGAGAACGTGTCCGGGGCGAGTTCAGGGCCGGTGCCGCAGGGGGTCGGCTGGCAGGTGGGGATCGACTTCTCCGGGGCCGGCGGGGAGAGCTGGCGGAAGCTGACCGGTCAGGCGGCGTGCTCCTCGCCGGGTGACCCGAAGCGCCGGGTGGCGATCGTGCTGGACGACAAGGTGATCTCCTCGCCGCAGGTGGACCCGTCGGTGGGCTGTCAGGCCGGGATGGGCGGCGGCACCACCCGGATCACCGGCAAGTTCACCCAGGCCGAGGCGAACGAGCTGTCGCTGTTGATCAGCGGCGGCGCGCTGCCGGTGCCGGTGGAGGTCCTGGAACAGCGGACCGTGGGCCCGACCCTGGGCGCGCAGGCGATCGAGGCGAGCGCGTGGGCCGCGCTGATCGGCATCGGCATCACCGGGTTGTTCCTCACCTTCGTCTACCGGTTGGTCGGTTTCCTCGCGGTGCTGGCCTTGGCCGGATACGCGGCGCTGTCCTACTCCTCACTGCTGGCGATCGGGGCGACGCTGACCTTGCCGGGGCTGGCGGGCCTGGTGCTCGCGGTGGGCATGGCGGTGGACGCGAACGTGCTGGTGTTCGAGCGGGCCAGGGAGGACTTCGCCAGCAGATCCGGGCTGCCGCCACGGCAGCGGTTGAGCCGGGCCATGGAGGGCGGGTTCAAGGGCGCGGTGTCGGCGATCGCGGACTCCAACGTCACCACGCTGCTGGCAGCCGGATTGCTGTTCTTCCTGGCCACCGGGCCGGTGCGCGGGTTCGGTGTGACCCTGTCGGTGGGTGTGCTGGCCTCGCTGTTCAGCGCGCTGGTGCTGACCAGGGTGCTGGTGATCGCGGTGTGCGACAACGAGTTCGTGGCGAAACGGCCGTGGCTGACCGGACTGGGCAGCCTTGGCCGGGTGCGGACCTGGCTGACCGGGCGGTTCAGCGGTTTGTTCGCCAACCCGAAGCGCTGGCTGCTGGCCACCGGGGCGATCACGCTGCTGATCGCGCTGGGGCTGGTGATCCGGGGGCCGGAGCTGGGCGTGGAGTTCACCGGCGGCAGGCTGATCGAGTACACCACCCAGCAGCAGGTCAACCCGGACGCGGCCCGGGATGCGTTGCAGGCGGCCGGTTTCGACCGGGCCACGGTGTCCACGAGTGGCGAGAAGGAACTGACGATCAAGACCGCGCCACTGGACGAAACCCAGGCGGCCAAGGCGAAACAGGTCGTGGCGGGGCTCGGCGGCGGCGCGGAACAGGTGCGCAGCGAGCTGATCGGGCCGAGCCTGGGTGAGGAGTTGCGCACGAAGGCGTTGCTGGCCCTGGCGATCGCGGTCGCGGCGCAGCTGGCGTACCTGGCGATCCGGTTCGACTGGCGGCTGGGTGTGGCCACGGTGGCGGCGCTGCTCACCGACGTCGTGATCCTGCTGGGCTTGTTCTCCTGGCTGGGGATCACCATGGACGCGGTGTTCCTGGCGGCCTTGTTGACGGTGATCGGCTACTCGGTGAACGACTCGGTGGTGGTCTTCGACCGGGTCCGCGAGCTACGCGGGTTGCGCCCCAAGGAACATTTTCACCAGATCGCGGGCACCGCGGTGCTGCAGACCCTGCCGCGCACGGTGAACACGGGTGTCGGTGTGCTCGCGGTGTTGCTGTGCCTGCTGTTCCTGGGCGACGGGTCGCTGGCCGACTTCGCGCTGGCGGTGCTGGTGGGTGTGGTCGCGGGCACGATCTCCACGGTGACCACGGCCTCGCCGCTGGCGGTGCTGCTGGACCGGAAGTCACCGGGGGCCGGGCGTCGGCGGGCCAAGCCACGGCCGCAGACCCGGCGACGGGTGGAGTCCGGGGCGGTGGTGTGAGCGGTCAGCGTGGGCCGGTGAGTCAGCGCAGGCCGGTGAGCAGGAAGGGCGCGTTGATGATCCCGTGCACCAGCAGGAGGACGGGGAAGTTGCGGTACCGCGCCCACAGATAGCCGAGGAACATCCCGCGCACACCGTGCCCCGCCAGCACGGTGAGCACACCGAGGCCGACGCCGTGGTGGGACTGGATCCCGATGTGCCACACCGCCCAGAGCACGGCGGCCAGCACGATCCCGGGCCACAGTCCCAGCACGGCCTCCAGGCGGGTTTGCAGCCAGCGCCGGAAGAACAGTTCCTCGATGACGGCGTTGAAGAGGAAGACGATGAGGATGGTCTGGACGTCCGGGATGAGGCGGGATTCGGGGTAGGCGCCCAGGAGATAGGTGAGGCCGAGGAAAACGGCGGCGGGTGCGAGCGGCGCGATCCAGCGGGTGGGGGTCATGGGGCGCCAGCGTTCGCGCTTGCCGCCGTTGCGGCGCAGGTACCAGAACAGGGTGAGCGGGATCGCGATCAGCAGGACTGGCTTGACGATCAGGAACCAGAGTGGGGCGCCCGGTAAGACCATGATGATCGCGAAGAGGGCGGCGAGGGCGGTGAGCCAGGCTGCTTCGAGGCGGGTGCGGGGTGGGTCGAGGCGGAAGGGGTTCTCCCACTTGATGGTCGGTGGGATGAAGCGGGTGACGACGATGGCCAGCAGGGCGGGGACGGTGAGCAGCCAGAGGGGGAGGGTGCCGTCGTGGTCGGCGGTGTAGTGCACGCTGAAGTGGCCGGTCAGGAGGAGGAGTAGGAGGCAGCCGAAGATGGTGGCCAGGCAGCCGACCAGGATGAAGCCACCTAACCGGGCCCAGGATCGCCGTTCCCCCATGGGGCCAACATATCCGGGATCGGGCGGGGGATGCTGTGAGGGCTGCGAGAACGTCGAGTTGGCCCAAGTCGTACGCATAGTTGGCCAAACTGGGCGTACCACTTGGGCCAAGTCGACGGCGGGCGCGGGCTGGGGGTCCCACTTTCCGGGGATACGGGACTGGGTGGTTCTCGATCTATGGTGGGTCCATGGAGCTGGTCTACGAGCGTCGCGGAGCCGGTGCGGGGGCGCCGTTGGTGTTGCTGCATGGGGTTGGGCATCACTGGCAGGCTTGGGAACCCGTGCTGGATCTGGTGGCGGAGCAGCGGGATGTTTTCGCGCTGGACTTTCCCGGGTTTGGGGCCTCGCCGATGTTCGCGGAGGGGATTCGGGTTCATCCGGGGTTGCTCGCCGATGTCGTGCAGGAGTTTTGCGCTGAGCTGGGGTTGGTGCGGCCGCATGTCGCGGGGAATTCCATGGGTGGACTGGTTGCCTTGTTGCTGGGGCAGCGGGGAGTGGTCAGCAGTGTGACCGCGTTGTCTCCCGCGGGGTTGTGGACTGATCGGGAGCGGGCTTGGGCTTTTCGGGTTTTGCGGACTTGCCGGGGGGCGGCCCGGGTTACGCCGCCGGGGGTGGTGGCCCGGTTGGCTGAGTCTGGGGTGGCCCGGACTTTGTTGACGGGGATGATTTATGGGCGGCCTGCTGCTCGGTCCGCTTCGGCTGTGGTGGCTGAGGTGCGGGCTTTGCGGGAGGCCACCGGGTTTGACGTGGCATTGCGGGTGGGGCGGGAGTTTCGGTTTTCCGGGGTGGTGCCGGCTGACGTGCCGGTGACCGTTGCCTGGGGGGACCGGGATCGGGTCTTGTCCCGGCGGCAGGGGTTGCGGGCCCGGGAACTGGCTCCGCAGGCCCGGTTGGTGGAACTGCCTGGGTGCGGGCATGTGCCGATGAGTGATGACCCGGAATTGGTGGCTTCGGTGTTGTTGCGGGGGTCCGCTGGGGAATCGGTCAGTACTTCTGCACTATGACCAGTTTGAATTTTCCGGTGCCCGGATCGCGTTGCGGTGGGGTGTGGTCCAGGGTGACTTCTACGGTGCCTAAGCCTTGTCTGGCGAGGTAGGTGCCGAGTTTGTCGCGGAGGTGGGGCCAGGCGTCGTTGTTTGTGGCGTCCAGGCGGATGTGCAGGTGAGCCGGGGCGGTTTGGACTATCTGAAAGCGGCGGACTCCGGGCAGGCCGTCCACGACCGTGGTCACGGCCAGGGGCAGCAGACGTACTGTGCTGCCGTCGGGGGCTTGTAGTTCCAGGAGATCGTTGGTGCGGCCTTGGACGCGCACGGTGGGGAACTGGCGGCCGCAGCCGCAGATGTCCGGGTCGATGGTGATGGAGTCGCCCAGGTTGTAGCGGATGATGGGCTGGACCCGGTTGGCCAGGTTGGTCAGCAGAACCGAGGTGGACGGGATGCCGGGGCTGACCGGGTGTCCCCGGTCGTCCACCGGTTCCAGGATGGCCCAGTCGTCGTTGATGTGCAGGCGGTCCAGGGCGCAGGCGAAGGTCAGCAGCATGAACTCCGAGCAGCCGTACTGGTTGCGCACCTCGGAACCGAAGGCCTGGGCCAGCAGTGCGCGGTCGGTGGCGGGAATGGCCTCGCCGCCGGTGGTGATCAGGACCGGGGCGATGCGCAGGCGGCCGGCCAGCTGTTCGTGCGCCAGGCCGACCTGGGCGGTGGCGTAGCCGCCGAGCATGGCCGGCTGGTACTCATTCAGCGCGGCCACCGTCTCCTCCATCGGCGCGTGCACCGAGAACACCCGCAGCCGCTGCGCCCTGGACTTGCGCTGGGCGCGCTGGAACTCGGCCGCGGCCACGCCGCCGAAATGGCCGTCAGTGGCCACCAGGCTGGCCATCCGGCCGCCCGCGGCGGCGATCTCGCGGACCAGGCCCACACCCAGCGCGGGCATCGCGCGCAGGGCGCCCAGGGTGTTGGCGACCGCGCGCATGGGTTCGTCCTGCAGGATCACCGCGCGGTCGCCGCTGCTGCCCGAACTCGTGGACACCAGGTACCGGTCCCGGAACAGAGTGCCGACGCGGTCCGGGTCAGCCAGGTGCACGTTCAGCTCAGCCAGCCGGACCTCGGGGTCGGTGACCCACTCGTCGAAGCGGGCCATCAGCTCCGGTTTGGTGGTCGGCGGCAGGTCGGTGAGGCGGAAATCCCTGGTCAGGCCAGCGTAGTGGGATCGAAAGTAGGGCGAGCGCTCGCGCGCGTAGGCGATGAGTTCGGTGATCCGGGCCCGTTGCCGGGACAGCACCCTGGTCCGGTCGCCGCGGCGGTCCCGCCATGCCTGCCACTGCACGCTCATGCCCATCCCCCAGCCGCTGGTCGGGCGACCACGGTATTTCCTCCCGCGTACCGCCACAACCGAGTGCGGTAGCGTCCGCCGGGAAGAAAACCACCAGTGTCCGGCCAGTTCGAGGGAGAGCCTTCCATGTCGTCCAGTGAGCTGCTGCCCGGCACGCGACGAGCGCTGGTGCGGCGGGTGGCCGTTGAACAGGCCGGCAGCCGGCTCCCCTCGCTCACCGCGGGGCTGGTCCGCGACGGCGAGCTGATCTGGAGCGGCTCCCGCGGCCAGGTCGACGGGGCCCCGGTCACCCTCGACACCCAGTACCGCATCGGGTCGATCACCAAGACCTTCATCGCACTGCTGGTCATGCGCCTGCGCGACGCGGGCAAGCTCGACCTGTCCGACCAGCTCGACCAGCACCTGAGCGGCACCCCGCTGGGTGACCGGAGCATCGCCCAGCTGCTCTCGCACACCTCCGGCGTCACCGCCGAATCCCCCGGGCCCTGGTGGGAGCGCGCCCCCGGCTACCCGGCCAGCGAGCTGATCGAGGGCCTGCGTGGTGAGGACGTCCGGCACCGGGCGGGCCGCCGGTTCCACTACTCCAACGTCGGCTACGGCCTGCTCGGCGAACTCGTCGCCCGGCTGCGCGGGCACTCCTGGGAGGACGCGCTGCGCGCCGAACTCCTGGAGCCGCTGGGCATGCAGCGCACCACCACCATGCCCAAGCCGCCGCACGCGCACGGCTGGGCGGTGCACCCGTGGGCCGATGTGCTGCTGGCCGAACCCGCGCACGACGCCGGGTCGATGGCCCCGGCCGGACAGCTCTGGTCCACCATCCCCGACCTGTCCCGGCTGGCCCGGTTCCTGCTCGGGGACACCGCCGAGGTGCTGCACCCGGACACCGTGGCCGAGATGCGCGAACCGGCCACCGTTGACGACGGCGACGAGTGGCGCGCCGGGTACGGCCTCGGGCTGCAACTGGTGCGGCACAAGGGCAGGCGGCTGGCCGGGCACACCGGGTCGATGCCGGGGTTCGTCTCCACGGTGTGGGTGGACCCGAAGGAAGACACCGCGGTGCTGTACCTGACCAACAGCACCGTCGGCCCCTCCGGCCCGGTCGCCACCGATCTGCTGGACCTGCTGCACGAGCTGGAGCCGCACATCCCGGCCGAGTGGACGCCGCAGCCCGCCGCCGATCCGGCGCTGCTCGCGCTGACCGGCCAGTGGTACTGGGGACCGAGCCCGTACGCGCTGCGGCTGCTGCCCGACGGCCTGCTCGACCTGAACCCGTGGAACGGCCGGGGCCGCGCCTCCCGCTTCCGCGCCAACGAGGACGGCACCTGGACCGGCCTGGACGGCTACTACGCCGGGGAGCTGCTGCGGATCGGGCGCGCCGCCGACGGCACCGCCACCCACCTGGACCTCAACACCTTCATCTTCACCCGCACCCCCTACGATCCGGCCGCGCCGATCCCCGGCGGGGTCAACCCGGACGGCTGGGTGCCGGTGGAACCAGCCTGAATCTCCTACCTACCGGTGTTGGCGGGGCTGGACGGATCGGCCAAGATTCCGTGGCATGCCGTCCAGTCCCCGCCGACGACGTCCCCGGCTGACCGCCGCCAGCCGCATCCGCCGTAACCGGGTCCGCCCGGCCGCGCCGCCCGCGCCGGTTCCCCTGGCCCCGCCCAACTTCTCGCCGAGCGCACCGCCCGTGGCCCCGCCGGGACGACGGCGCGGCTGGGTGTTGCCGGTGGCGGCGCTGGTGGTCGGGGTGGCCGCGATGGGATCGCTGTGGTTCACCTCGCGCTCGCTGGCCGCCACCGAGGCGCAGCTCGCGCTGAGCACGCGAACCCAGGTGGCGCAACGGTTCACCGAGGCCGTCGGCCAGCTCGGCTCGGACAAGCTCGATGTCCGGCTGGGTGCGATCTACGGCCTGGACGGGCTGATCCGGGACTCCGCCAAGGACGCGCCGCGCGGGGTCGAGGTGCTGACCGCGTTCGTGCGCACCAGGGCCCCGATCGAGAACTGCGGCGACGGCGCCACCGCCCAGGCCCTGCAACGCCCGGCCGAGGACGTGCAGGCCGCGATCACCGTGATCGGCCGCCGCGGCAGCCCCGCGGGCGATCGGCTCAACCTCACCCGCGCCTGCCTGGCCGGGGCCGACCTGCACCAGGCCCAGCTGGATCGCGCCGACCTCTCCGGCACCGACCTGAGCCGGGCCAACCTGGCCCGCGCCACCCTGCGCTCGGCCGACCTGAGCGACGGCGTGCTGGTGCAGACCGACTTCACCGGCGCCGACCTGCGCCGCGAGGACAACTCCGGCGCCGCCTGGACCACCCGGCTGCGTCAGGCCAACCTGACCGGCGCGAACCTCACCTCGGCCGATCTCTCCGGCGCCGACCTCGCGGGCGCGGAACTCACCTCGGCTCAGCTGACCGGCGCCAACCTCACCGGCGCCGACCTGCGCGAGGCCACCGGCCTCAGCTGATCCGCGGCAACCGCCCGGCCACCGCCCTGGCCAGCTCGGTCAGCGATCGGCAGAGCTGCTCCCCCGGCGCGGTGTTGTCGCGCAGGTGCAGCCGGACCACCTCGATCATGGGGCGGCCGAGGGCATCCGATAGCGGCCGGTGCGGGATGTCGACCTCACAACCGTCGTTGTCCGGCTTCACCAGGCCCGCCACACCCGCGCCGAGATCGACGCTCCGGCCGCCTTTGCGCTGGGCCAGCGGCGGCCTGCGGTCGAACTCGATCTGGATCTCGCGGCTGCCCCGCACCCACTCGCAGTCCCAGTCGGCGAAGCCGGGATCGGCCTCGGCCGCGCCGATGACCGGGGACAGCTCCGCGCGGGTGAGCAGCGCGCAGGCGTCCAGGCGGACCAGGGAGTTCTCCGGGGCCTCGGTGGGGCGGCGCTTGACCTGCCCCTGGGTGAGCACCTGGAGCACGCCGGTGGTCAGGGTCTCGGCCATATCGCACAGCGGGGCGGGCCGGTCGCGGAGGTGCTCGGCCCGGACGCGGATGCGGTAGCCGTCCGGCAGGTGCACGGTGCGTTCGCATTCATCGCCCCGTTGCGCGGGACGGTGGATCGGGGCGATCACGGTGGCGGTCGGCGTGGGGGTGCTGGTGCCGGGGAAGCCCTGCAACTGCACCTGGACGCTGACCTCGTCGGCCGGGTCGTCCGGTTTCATCCGCACCAGCACCCGGCAGCGGTTGAAGTTGCCGTAGTCCTGGTCCAGCACGGCCTGGCCGAACCGGCTCAGCGCGCCGACCTCGGTCAGCGCGCACGGGTCGACGGTGCGCGGGTCGCCGAGCAGGCGCAGCCGGTCCTCGGGCAGCGAGTCGGCCCACGGCCAGAACACCGCGGCGGCGGCCGCCACCGCCAGCACGGCGCCCAGCGCGGTGTAGACCGGCCAGCGGCGGCGCGGCGGCGGCGACGGGACGCGCAGGGTCAGCTCGGCCCCGTCGGCTACCTCGGCGAGCATGGCCCGCGCGTCCTCGGCCGTGGGCCGACGCCAGGGATCCTTGTGCAGCAACACATCCAGCACCTTGCCCAGTGGGCCGTCCTGGTGGTGCGGGTCCATCCGGCAGGCGGCGGCCCTGGCCAGTTTGCCCTGCGGCCGCACGCCAGCCCCGCCCCACGGCGACTGGCCCTCCACCGCGGCGTAGACGGTGGCGCCCAGGGCGAAGATGTCGGCGGCGCTGGTCGCGGCGGCGTTGCCTGCGACCTCGGGGGCGACGTAGCCGGGGGTGAAGTCCAGGGAGTCGCCGGACAGGTCGGTCTCCTCGGCCCAGCGGGCGATGCCCAGATCGGTCAGCTTGGCCTGGCCGGTCGCGGTGACCAGGACATTGGCCGGTTTGACGTCCAGGTGCACGATCCCGGCCCGGTGGATGGCCGCCAGCGCGGCGGCCACCTGCTCGCCGATCCGGGCCGCGCGCTCCGCGGAGAGCGTTCCGTCCTGGTCGATGATCTTGGCCAGGTCGCGGGATTCCAGGTGCTCGGTGACCACCCAGTGGTCCTGGCCCTCGGTGAACGAGGTGAGCACCATGATCACGTTCGGATGGGTGAGCGCCGCGCCCTGGACCGCTTCCCTGCGGGTCTGCCGCTGGCCCTGCTCCCGGTCGTCCGCCCGGGAGCGCTTCATCGCCACCACGCGGTTCAGCTCGACGTCGCGGGCCCGCCAGACCTCGCCCTGGCCGCCACTGCCCAATTTCGCCAGCAACTGGTAACGGCCCGCGATCAGCTCGTCACTCCCCATGTGAGCGGAGTGTAGGCACCACGCTTACCTAGACAGCTGGTGGCCGGTCCTCGTATGGCGTGGAGAGGACCACCGTGGTCCGGGTGGAGACGTTGGCGACCTCGCGGATCCGCCGCAGCAGATCCTCCAGGGCCGTCGCCTTGGCCACCCGGACCAGCAGGATGTAGGACTCGTCGCCGGCGACCGAGTAGCAGGACTGCACCTCGGGCAGGGCGGCCAGCCGTTGCGGGTAGTCATCCGGAGCCGACGGGTCGATCGGGGTGAGCGAGATGAACGCGGTCAGCGGCAGCCCGACCTGTTCGTGGTCGAGCCTTGCCGAGTAGCCGCGGAGCACCCCGCGTTGCTCCAGCCTGCGCACCCGTTGGTGCACGGCCGAGACGCTCAGCCCCACCTTCTCCGCGAGATCGGTGAAACTGCAGCGGCCGTCCTCGGACAGCACCCGCAGGATCGCGCGGTCGATCGGCTCAAGATTCGTCACGCGGGTAGTGATACCAGGTCGTGGGGCTGGTTGTTCAGTCGCTCGACACCGGTTTCCGTAACGACCACGATGTCCTCGATCCGCGCGCCCCACCGGCCCGGCAGGTACACCCCCGGTTCGACGCTGAAGGCCATGCCCGGCTCCAGCACCAGGTCGTTGCCCGCGACGATGTAGGGCTCCTCGTGCACCTCCAGGCCGATGCCGTGGCCGGTGCGGTGCACGAAGTATTCGGCGAGCCCGGCCCGTTCCAGCACCTGGCGGCCCGCGGCGTCCACCGATTCCGCGGTGACACCGGGGCGGACGGCCTGCACGGAGGCTTCCTGGGCGGCGAGCAGGGCGGCGTAGCCGGTGGCCACGTCGGCGTGCGCGGGCGTGCCCAGCACGTAGGTGCGGGTGCAGTCGGAGTTGTAGCCCTCGGCGACCGGGCCGCCGATGTCGACCACCACCACGTCCCCGGCCTGGATGACCCGGTCGGACAGCGAGTGGTGCGGGCTGGCGCCGTTGGGGCCGGAGCCGACGATGACGAACTCGGCGTGGGTGTGCCCTTCGGCCTCGATCGCGGCCGCGATGTCCGCGCCCACCTCGGCCTCGGTGCGCCCGACCTGGAGCCATTCGGCCATCCGCGCGTGCACCCGGTCGATGGCCGCGCCGGCCTTGCGCAGTCCGGCGATCTCACTGGCGTCCTTGCGCATCCGCAGTTCGCGCAGCACCGGTCCGGCCAGGACCTGCTCGGCGCCGGGCAGCGCGGCCCGCAGCGGCAGCACGTGCCGGGCGGTCATCGCGTCGGCCACCGCGACCCGCTTCGGCGCGTGGCCGGTGCACTGGAGCAGGTCGGCGACCAGGCGGTACGGGTCCTCGCCGTCGACCCAGGTGACCAGTTCCACGCCCAGCTGTGCCAGCGGCAGCGCGTCGTAGCCGGGGGCTTCCAGTTTGGGCAGCACCAGCGCGGGCGGCGCGCCGTCCTCGGCGGGCAGCACCAGGCAGGTGAGCCGTTCGAAGGAGTCCCCGCCCGCGCCGAGCAGGTACCGCAGGTCCGAGCCCCCAGCGACGAGCAGCGCGTCCACCCCGGCGGCGGTCGCGGCGGTCGCCGCCCTGGCCAGCCTGCCGGTGTGCGCCTGCACGTCAATCTCTCCGGTCGTCGTCGACATGGGGCTCACTTTATGCGGTCCATCTGCCGCCACACCCGGAATACCAGCGGGCACAGCGTCGCGCCCAGGTACAGCCCACCGGCCAGCCACATGGTGGTGGTCAGTCCGAGGCCGTCCACGGAGACTCCGGCGAGCACGGTGCCCACCGGCATGCCTGCCGCGCAGCCGGCCGCGGTCACGCCGAAGACGACTGGCCGCTGTTCCTCCGGGATCCGTTCGTACTCGACCACGGACAGGATCGGGTTGATCGCCCCGCAGAGCAGGCCGATCAGCGCCATGCCCGCGACCAGCGCGGGCAGCCCCGGTTCGGTCAGCAGCAGGAGTTGTTTGGGCGCGCCGACGGCCAGGAACGCCAGGGTGTAGATCGGCCAGCGTGGCAGCCGCGGTCCGAGCCAGCCGTAGAGCAGGGTGCCCAGCAGCGCGGCCCCGCCGAACACGCCGGTGATCACGCCGAGGGCGACGCTGCTGTCCAGCACGTCCTTGGCGTAGCGGGGCAGGAGCACCGAGTAGACGGCGGCGTCCATCATGTTGGTGACCATCAGCATCAGCGTGATCGCGCCGATCAGCCGGTCCCGGCGCAGGTAGCCGATGCCGGTGCGCAGATCGGCCAGGTAGGCCCGCGCGCCCCGGGTCCGCGGGGTGTCGCCGGTGCGGTCGCCGGGCACGAACAGGCCGATCAGCAGCGCGGAGACGCCGAAGGTGGCCGCGTCCACGAAGAGCACCTCGGCCGCGCCGGTGACCGCGATCAGCACCCCGGCGAGCAGTGGCCCGACCATCTTGGCCGCCCTGGACGCCCCGTCGGCGGCACTGGCCGCGCGTTCCAGAGGGGTGCCGCCGAGTTCGGCGAGGTCGGGCACTGCCGAGGCGCGCGCGGTCTCCCCCGGCGCGCGGCTGAGTCCGAGCACCGCGACCAGCAGCACCAGTTGCCACAGCGCCAGTCCGACGGTGAGGTGCAGCACCGGGATGGCCAGCACGGCCAGGGCGGCGAGCAGGTCGGAGAGCACGCTGGCCCCGCGCATCCCGAACCGGGCGATCAGGGGCCCGCCGAGCGCCGAGGAGGCCACCACCGCGATCAGTTCGACCGCGGCGACCAGGCCGGTCTGGGCCGAGCTGCCGGTGGTCTCCAGCACGAACCACGGGATGGCCAGGAAGGTCATCATGGTGCCGCACACCGAGATCCCGTTGGCCGCGAACAACGCCACCAGTGGCAGGCGGCGGCGCACGGGTGTCAGTTCCTGGACGCTCATGTCTTGTCCCCCTTGGGTTCCCGGCCCTTGCGCGGGAAGGACTGCCACTGGGTGACCACGGAGGTGTCGCCCGCGCGGCGTGGTCGCTCGTAGCGGTCCAGTACCTGTTCCAGTTCGCCGTTGAGCGCGGTCAGTTCCGCCGCGGTCAGCCACATCAGCCGGTCGGACAACCCGGCCGCGTCGATCCACTCCCGCGGCCAGCTCGCCGCGCCCGTCACGAACTCGGTGGCCTTGCGGTGGTAGATGTCGACGATCTCCTGCAGGAAGGCGCCCATCGCGCCGCGGTGGGCCGGATCGCTGAGGAAGTCGCCGAACTCGAAGTCGGTGTACTGGTGCCGGGCCCGCCACCAGCGATCCCGCCGGTTGCCGCGGTCCGGGTCCTCCTCGATGAAGCCGTACTCGGCGAGCTGGCGCAGGTGCCAGCTGGTGGTGCCGGAACTCTCGCCGAGCCGCCCGGCCAGTCCGGAAGCGGTGGCCGGGCCGTCGGCGCGCAGCAGGCCCAGGATCTCCAGGCGCAGCGGATGCGCCAGGCCGCGCAGGGTGCGCGCGTTCAGCTCGATGGCCCGTTCCAGGGGGCGTTCGTCCTCGCTCACCCGCCGACCGTACAATCGCCAAGGATCCTTTGCAAAGGGTTCTTGGCGATTTCTGTCGGTGGGTCGTGGCAGGCTGTGCGGGGTGAACGCTCCCCTCGTGCTGATCGACGCGGCCAGCCTGTGGTTCCGGGCCTTCTACGCCGTGCCGGAGTCGATGACCGCCCCCGACGGCACCCCGGTCAACGCCGTGCGCGGCTTCACCGACATGGTCGCGCGGCTGATCGGCGACCGTCGGCCCGGCCGTCTGGTGGCCTGCCTGGACGCGGACTGGCGCCCGGCCTTCCGGGTGGCGGCCCTGCCCTCCTACAAGGCGCACCGGGTCGCCGAAGGCTCCGACGGCAGCGAGGAAGAAGTGCCGGACACGCTGTCCCCGCAGGTCCCGGTGATCCTGGACGTGCTGGACGCGGCCGGCATCGCCACCGCGGAGGCCGACGGCTACGAGGCCGACGACGTGATCGGCGCGCTGGCCTTCGCCGAGTCCAAGGACCCGGTCGAGGTGGTCACCGGCGACCGCGACCTGTTCCAGCTGGTGCGCGACGAGCCGGTGCCGGTGCGGGTGGTCTACGTGGGCAAGGGCATCGCCAAGGCGGAGACCTTCGGCCCCCTGGAACTGGCCGCCAAGTACGCGCTGCCGGAGAAGGAGGCGGGTGCGGCCTACGCGGCCATGGCGGTGCTGCGCGGCGACCCCAGCGACGGCCTGCCCGGCGTGGCGGGCATCGGCGAGAAGACCGCGGCCAAACTGATCACCCAGTTCGGTTCCCTGGACGCGCTGATCGCGGCGGTGGGCGACCCGATGGACCGGGTGCTGACCGCCCGCGCCCGCACCAGCCTGACCGCCGCCGCCGACTACCTGGCGGTGGCGCCCAAGGTGGTCAACGTGGCGGTGGACGCCCCGGTCCGGATGTACCGCGAGGACGCGCTGCCCGCCACCCCCGCCGACCCGGCCCGCTTCGCCGCGCTGGGCCGCCGCTGGGGCATCGACCGCTCCCTGGACCGCCTGCTCAAGGCCCTCAAGGCCAACGCGGCCTGACCACAACGCGGCCTGACCCGGTGCCCGCTCGGCCTCACCCGAGCGGGTAACCCAGGCCCGCCACCTCCTCCCGCACCCGCGCCCAGTCCGCCTCGGGCGCCAGCCGCCGGGCCAGCGCCTCGCTGACCGGCGCGCCCAGCCACACCTCACGCACCGCGCGATAGTCCAGTTTCCGCTGGTAGTAGTCCTGCGCGAACTCGTGGTACCCGTTGGGCCCGTCGGTCACGACAACCTGGAACAGCCAGCGCGCCCCATCCGGATCGTCCCCGGCCGGGAACACCAGCTCCCCGGTCTGCCAGCGGGTCCCGTTCCACCGCCGCCACACCACCACGGTCGCGGCCAGCACATCGTCCACGCTGAAGGCGGGTTCCTCGACCAGGTCGTGGAAGTCGGTAGGCAGATCGTCGACCAGGCCGGGCCAGAGTTCGCCGTCGTCGTTGATACAGGGGCTCATCGCGGACTCGTGGTCGAACCCCCGGACGAACACCCCGGCTTCCTGGAACACGATCGAGTACTCATCGCCGGAACCGTTGGCCATCCAGGCGAGTTCCCGTTCCGGGGTCCAGGCGGGGTCATAGCCGAAGTAGCGGGCGGCGGGCTCGTCGTTGAGCACGATCTCCAGGGCGGCCATGGCCCGGCACCGGGCCCGCAGCACCTCGATGTCGGGCAACTCCCGCACAAGATCCAGAGCAGTCACGGCTCCATGAGAGCACGCGAGGCCGACAAGAGCGCCTCAGCGGCGTGATCCGCGCCCCGGTCCCACTTGGGCCAACTCGCACGCCCACTTGTGCCAACCCGGCGTACCAGTTGGGCCAACTCGCCGCCTCAGCGGTACTTGGCCGAGCGCTGGTGGTACTCGTCCAGCACATCCGCCCCCAGATAAGCCCACGGGATCCCGTGCAACCGATCCCCCATCCCGTCCAGGTGGATCTTCGCCCGGTCCTTGTCCATCGCCATGCAGAAGGCCGCCGCGAACAGGTTGTGCGCCTCGTGGTCGCGCACGTGGGGCTGGGGTCCGGTCTGCCACCGGTCCGCCGCCTCGGCCAGGTCCTCGGCCACCTTCGCGAAGTGCCGGACCTGCAACGTGGCGATCTTGAGCGGGCTGCGCTCTTCCAGGAGTTTGCGGAAGCGCGGCAGGTAGGTCTCGAAGTGGGCCAGGGGCAGCATCGCGACCAGGGGGTTGCCGGGTGGGGACTTGTCCACGCAGCCGTGCGCGAAGGCGAGCATCTCCTCCTCGGAGCCGCCCCATTTCGCGGCCAGGTACTGCAATCGCTGCCAGTGCGCGGGATACAGCATCGGGGCGCGGTCGATGATCTTGCGCCAGAGGTCGTCGTGTTGTTCGCGGTCGACGTTGAGGCCGCGGGCCACCGGCATCAGGCTGACCCACGGCGCGGCGTCCTTGGGCAGGAGTTTGGCGCTGCGGTGCAAGGGTTCCACCGCGCGGCGCAGGGTGCTGTGGAACAGTTTGGCGCGGTCCGCGCCGACGCTGGCGCCGCTGCCGGAACCGCGGATCGCCCACGCCTCCTGGATCCTGGCCTCGCCGACCAGCAGCCACAGGTCGGGGTCCTCGGCTTGTTCGGCGATGGTGGTCAGTTCGTCGCTGTGGCCGATCGCGGTCTTGCCCAGCACGGCCGCTCGCAGGGTGCGGGTCTCGGGGTCCTCACGGCATTCGGCCAGCACGGTCAGGCCCGCTTGCAGACTGCCCTCGCTCACCTCGGCCACCGCGGCGTCGAGCACCGGGTCGTCGTAGGTGCGGTGCTGGATCATCACCGGCTTCGGCAGGGCCGCTTCCTTACGGGCGGCCGACCTCTTCCCCCAACCGAACAACCCCATTAGGCCACAGTATCCCGATCACGCCTGCCCCAGCGAGGCACCTCAGAAGAACGTGCCCGACCACGGCGGCCTGCCGGTGGCGAACAACCGGTCCGCCTCGGCCAGGGCCGGGGACGAGAGCACGGTCAGCCGGCCGGCCTCGGCCAGTTCGCCCGGCCGGGTGCCGCCCAGGTACAGCGCGGCGAGCGTGTCGACGTCGAGTTCCAGGTCCGCCGCGGCCTCGGTGCGGCGCGCGCCGTCCGGGCCGATCAGGTAGTGGCCGGTGTTGGCTGGCAGGAACCGGTCCCGCACGGACAGCACCACCGGCTCGGCCGCGCCGTAACTCCGCGCCGCCAGGGCCTGCGGCACATCGACCAGCCGGAGCCAGATCTCGTCCTGCACGGCGGTGGTGCGCACCGCGTCCCGGTCGGTCAGCAGCAGTTCCAGTGGCAGGTCCAGGGGCAGCGGGTCGTCGGTGGTGACGCGGCTGACCAGGTCCACGCCGAGCAGGAAGCGCCACAGCCCGGCCTGCGCGCCCGGGTTGGCCACGTGCAGGTCGCGGATCTCCAGCGCGCGGCCGTGTTCCTCCCGGACGAAGGTGTAGAGCACGTACCCGTCCGGTCCGGCCGGTCCGGTGTGCACGGCGGCCACCAGGTGTTCGTCCCCGCCGTGGTGCCGGGCCAGGGCCAGGGCCCAGTAGTGCGCCGAGCGTTCCTGCCAGCCGGGGCGGGACGGGTCGAGCCGGGCGTAGATCTCCGGCACCACCGTGTCCAGCTCCTCGGGCGCGAGCAATCGCACCTCACCGGTCACCGGAGCGCCGGGGTGCAGCCGGGCCCGCGCCCGGTCGACGGTGACCTGCTTGCCGCGGCTGGCCACGCCGTAGCCGAAGCGCCCGTAGATGGCGGCCTCGCTGGCACGCAGACTGGCCAGCACCTCGCCGCGCTCGGCCAGGTCCCGCAGCTGGGCGCGCATGAGTTCGGTGACCACGCCGCGCCGGGTGTGATCGGCGCGCACGCCGACCCTGGTGACCCCGGTGTGCGGCACCGCGGCCCGGCCGGGCACGGTCAGCGGCGCCGGGAACGAGGTCGTGGTGCCCACCAGCAACCCGCCGCTGCGCACCCCGAGCGTGCGGCCCGGCACGTAGGCGCGCCGGGAGTGTTCCCACTGCTCGTCGCCCGCGGGCGGGTGGTGCATGGCGGCGCGGAAGAGGGTGTGCGCGGCGCGCACCTCGGCCTCGTCGAGCACCTGTACCTCGTGATCGGTCACCAGCGCATCGTGCCTGGCCGCGAGCGCCCTGACGAACGGATTAACCGGCAGGAGAAGGCCATTCACTCCCCGGTGCGGCCCCGGCATGATTACCTCGGGGATCCAGTCGAACAAGCTTGGGTGGGGAAAGCATGATCGAATACTGGTTCCGTTCCTCGGACGTGGACGACGCGGACCAGTCCGACTACTGGCATGAGGCGGCCGCCGGACTCTGGGGTGCGGCGGACCTCGACACCTCGACCGCTGGGGACATCCACGCGGTCTCGCGCACCCTGGAACTCGGCGGTATGTCGGTGAGCGCGAACGATCTGCCCGGCTTCTCGATGCGGCGTACCAGCACCCATGTCCGCCGCCACGATCCCGAGGTCGCGGTGCTGACCCTGCTCGAACGCGGCGATTTCGACTTCGCCCAAGGCGAGCGACAGACCAGCTTCATCCCGGGTGACCTGTTCTTCTATCACACCTCAGCGCCGCTGGCCGGCGCCTCGAATCCGGCGGCCAGTCTCGGTTTCTGGTTCCCCCGCGCCCTGCTGCCCACCAGCGCTGAGGCGTTGGTGATGACCGCGCTGTCCGGCCGCGACGGTCTGGGCGCGCTGGTCGCGGGCAGCCTGCGCGAGCTGGCCTGGCTGGACTCCGACCGCGACGAGGAGGCGGCCCTGCTGGCCCCGATCACCCTGGACCTGCTCGCCGCGCTCTGCCACCGGGAACTGGGCACGCTGCGCCCGGCCAACACCACCCCGGCGGTGCTGCTGGGCCAGGTGCGTGCCTTCATCCGGCAGCACCTGGCCGATCCGGCGCTGGACCGGGCGATGATCGCCGCCGCGCACCACATCTCCGTGCGCTACCTGCAGCGGTTGTTCCAGCAGGAGGGCCAGACCGTGGCAGGCTGGATCCGGGACCAGCGGCTGGAGCAGTGCCGCCGCGACCTGGCCAATCCGGCGCTGCGCGAACGGCCGGCGCACGCGGTGGCCCGGCGCTGGGGCTTCACCGACAGCGCGCACTTCAACCGCGTCTTCCGCACCGCCTTCGGCCTGCCGCCAGGTGAGTACCGGAAGCTGGCCCGGCTGCCGTAGCGGATCCTGACCTGACCACCACCGGGGGTGTAACGATGATCGAGACCTGGTACCGGACCGCCGACCTGCCCGCGGCGGACCGCTTCGACTACTGGCACGCGCTGGCCACCGGGCTGTGCGGCCCGGTGACCATCAGCAATCTCAGCACTGGCCCGTTCCACGCCGAGGGCCGGGCCCTGGACCTGGGCGCGACGGGCATCCTGACCGACGCCAAGTCGGGCTTCTCCCTGGTCTGCACCGAGGCCCAGGCACGCCGCCAGGGCCAGGAGCGCTGCTACCTGACCCTGGTCGAGGACGGTCTGGTCAGCTGCGACCAGGACGGCAGGCAGAGCACGCTGACCGCGGGCGAGATGATCATCCACCACAGCATGTCGGCCTCGGCCACCTCGGCGGTGACCAGCGGACGCTCCCGCATGCTGCACTTCCCGCGTTCGCTGCTGCCTCCGGTGGCGCACGGCCTGCTGGCCACCAAGCTGTCCGGCCGCGAGGGCCTGGGCGCGCTGGTCGCGGGCGGGCTGCGCGAGCTGGCCGCGCTGGATGTCGACCGCGATGAGGAGGCGGTCCGGCTGACCGGGATCACCCTGGACCTGCTCGCCGCGCTCTGCCACCGGGAACTGGGCACCGAACGCCCGGCCGGCACCACCCCGGCGGCGTTGCTCGGCCAGGTGCGGGCGTTCATCCGGCAGCACCTCGGCGATCCGGACCTGGGCCCGGCCACCGTGGCCGCGGCGCACCACATCTCCGTGCGCTACCTGCACCGGCTCTTCCAGCAGGAGGGCCAGACCGTGGCGGGCTGGATCCGGGACCGCAGGCTGGAGAACTGCCGCCGCGACCTCGGCGATCCGGCCCTGCGCGAACGGCCGGTGCACGCGGTGGCCCGGCGCTGGGGCTTCACCGACAGCGCGCACTTCAACCGCGTCTTCCGCACCGCCTTCGGCCTGCCGCCGGGCGAGTACCGCAAACTCGCCCACGTGCCGGCCCAGGTCCGGCGGGCGCTGAACTGACAGGGGGTGCGTCACGATGACCGAGACCTGGGTTCGCACCATGGACCTGCCTGCCAAGGACCGGTTCGACTACTGGTACCACCTGGCCACCCTGGGCTGGGGGGAGATCACCGTCGAGGTGCCGGACACCACCGACTTCCGTAGTGTGGGCAGGCTGGTCGACCTCGGCGGCATGCTGATGACCACCGAGGAGCTGCAGCCGGTGCACGTGGATCGCAGCGCCGCCCAGGTCCGCCGCTCGGACCCGGAACGCTGGCACCTGACGCTGCTCACCGAGGGCAACTCCCGGTTCGAGCAGGACGGCCGCCAGGCCGAGCTGAGCGCGGGCGACCTGCTGATCTACCACAGCTCCGCCCCCTTTCGCTGCACCGTGACCTCCTCGAAAACGGAGTTCCTGCAGTTCCCGCGCGAGCTGAACCCCACCGGGCTGGAGTCGCTGGTGTCGATGCCGTTCTCCGGCCATGCGGGCATCGGCGCGCTGGTCGCGGGCTGTCTGCGGGAGCTGGCCGCGCTGCCGGGCGAGCGGCAGGAGGAGGCGAGCAGGCTCACCGCGGTCACCCTGGACCTGCTCGGCGTGCTCAGCGCGCGGGTGCGCGGCGCCCGCACCGCACCGGAGGCCACTCCGTCGGCGCTGATCACCGCGGTGCGCGCGTTCATCCGCGCGAACCTGGCCGATCCGGCGCTGGACCCGGCCGCGATCGCCGCCGCGCACCACATCTCCGTGCGCTACCTGCACCGGCTTTTCCAGCAGGAGGGCCAGACCGTGGCAGGCTGGATCCGGGACCGGCGACTGGAGCACTGCCGCCGGGACCTGGCCAACCCGGCACTGCGCGACCGGCCGGTGCACGCGGTGGCCCGGCACTGGGGCTTCGCCGACAGCGCGCACTTCAGCCGCACGTTCCGGTCGGCGTTCGGGCTGCCGCCGGGTGAGTACCGCAAGCTCGTCCAGTCCGGCGCCCAGTCGCCCTAGATCTTGTGCCCGCACCGTCAATGGCGGTGCGTCCGGAGTCAACGACTCCCCGGCCCGGTTCGGCCAAGATTCTTTCCAGGCGGTCACCGGGTTCCCGGGGAGGATGGACCCGGACCGCTCGGCCAGCACTGGCGGCGTTCCTGGGGGCCGCCGCCAGTCTGGTCCCTCCTACTCGCCGGTGCGCACTCCCAGTCTTCGCGCGCCGGTGGGGCCGGGTCAGGGCTGCCACCTGGCCCGCGCCGACCCCGCACGCCGGGCGGGCTCGGGGTCGGCGCACCGGTCCATCGCTACTTCGGCAGGCTGACCTCGTAGACGGCGTTGCTGTTCTTGACGGTGACGGTGACCGTCTTGTCCTTACCGTCGATCTTGACCTTGCAGTCGAAGGTCGAGCCCTGGGTCACGGCCTGGCCGGACGGGCAGGTGGCGTTCTCCACCTTCTGCACGTTGTACTTCTCGACCAGGATCTTCTTCACGCCCTCCTGCACGGCGTTCTCGTCGAAGACCTTCTTCAGGAACCAGCCTGGCCAGACGAAGCCGAGCACGGCGACCGCGGCCACCAGCAGCACCGCGAGCCCGCCGAGGATCAGCGGCAGCGCGGACTTCTTCTTCGGGCCACTCGGCGGCTGGCCGTAGCCGGGCTGCTCACCGAAGCCGGGCTGGGGCTGGCCGTAGGGGCCGGGCTGGCCGGGGAAACCCTGCGTCGGCTGGCCGTAGGGGCCGGTCGGCTGCTGTCCGGGCTGGGGCTGACCGGGCTGCGGCTGGCCGTACTGACCGGGCTGCGGCTGGCCTGGCTGCTGGCCGTAACCCGGCTGCGGCTGGCCGAACTGCCCCGGCTGCGGCTGGGGCTGGCCGTACTGGCCAGGCTGGCCGGGCTGCTGCTGCCCGTAGCCGGGCTGGCCGGGCTGGGGCTGCTGGCCGGGAGGCTGGCCCGCGGCCGGGAAACCACCGGAGGGCGTGCCCTGGCCATAACCCGAGCCGTACGGCTGCTGGCCCCATTGCTGCGGGTTGTTCTCCCCGGGCGGGCCATACGGGCTGGTCATCCTGCGCCTCCGAGTTCGTGGGTGTCGTGCCTGGTCACGCACACGCTGCGAGCGATCAAACCACAGCGCGGCCCGCCGTACCCGGCCGAGGGGCCAAGTTGCGGCAAGAGGTGGCTACCCGCGGTCCGGACGCGGCTCACGTGACCATCGCGACCACGCCGCGGCGCAGCGAGGCGGCCGCCTTGATCGCGGTCGCGCCGACCGGATCCTGCCCGCCGAGCACGTCCCTGAGCTGCTCCAACAGGTCGACGACCTGGCGGCACCAGCGCACGAAGTCTCCGGCGGACAGCTCCTGCCCGTTGGCCTCGGCCGCGCTGAGCACCTTCTCCAGGGATTCCCCTCGGGACCACCGGTAGACCGGCCAGGCGAATCCGGCGTCGGGTTCCCTGGTGCGGTCCAGGCGGTGCTTGCCCTCGTCGTCCTCCAGTTCGGCCCAGACGCGCATGGTGTTGTCCAGCGCCTCGGCCACCCCGCCGCCGGGCAGCCGGGGCTGGGTGGGGGCGTCCCTGCGGGACTCGAAGACCAGCGCGGAGACCACCGCGGCCAGTTCGGCCGGGTCCAGATCCTGCCAGGCGTCGGTGCGCAGGCATTCCGCGGCCAGCAGGTCGGATTCGCCGTAGAGCCGGGCCAGTCTCCGCCCGTGCTCGGTGACGATCTCGCCGACCTCGTCCTCGGTTTCCGGTCCGCGCAGGTAACCGCGGTCGCGCAGCAAAGCGCGGATCCGGTCGAAGGCACGGGCCAGGGAGTGCGTGGTGGCCGCGACCTGGCGTTCCAGCTTCTCGGTCTCGGCGAGCAGCCGGTGGTAGCGCTCGCCCCAGCGGGCGTGCTGTTCCCGGTCCTCGCAGGCGTGGCAGGGATGCGCGCGCAGTGCCCGGCGCAGCGAGGCGAGTTCGGCGTCCTCGACCGCGCCGCCGGAGGAGCGGCGCCGGTTGCGGCCGGGTGGCTGGATGCCGGTGTTGCGCAGGGTGGCGGCCAGGTCCCGGCGGCTGCGCGGGGAGCGGACGTCGACCTGTTTGGGCAGCCGGACCCAGCCCAGCGGCACCACCTCGGACGGGAAGTCGTGCACGGACAGGCGCCCGGCCCACCGGTCCTCGGTGACCACCAGCGGGCGCGGGTCGTCGTTGGGGTCCAGGCCGGGGTCGATGACCAGGGCGAGTCCGCTGCGCCGCCCGGAGGGCACCGCGATGACATCGCCCTTGCGCAGTTTCTCCAGCGAGGCCGCGGCTTCCGAGCGCCGCACCGTGCTGCTCTGCCTGGCTAGGGTCTTCTCCCGTTCGGAGATGCGTTTGCGCAGGTTGGCGTAGTCGCTGAAGTCGCCGAGGTGGCAGGTCATGGACTGCTCGTATCCGGAAAGCCCTTCCTTGTTGCGCTCGATCCGCCGGGACAGCCCGACCACCGAGCGGTCGGCCTGGAACTGGGCGAAGGACTGTTCGAGCAGTTCGCGGGCTGCCGCGGCGCCGACCCGGTGCACCAGGTTGACGGCCATGTTGTAGCCGGGCTTGAAGGAGGAGCGCAGCGGATAGGTGCGGGTGGAGGCCAGGCCGCCGACCGCCCTCGGGTCCATGCCGGGCTGCCACACCACCACGGCGTGGCCCTCGATGTCGATGCCGCGCCGCCCGGCCCGCCCGGTGAGCTGGGTGTATTCGCCGGGGGTGAGGTCGACGTGCGCCTCACCGTTGTACTTGACCAGTTTCTCCAGCACCACGGTGCGCGCGGGCATGTTGATGCCCAGCGCGAGGGTCTCGGTGGCGAAGACGACCCGGACCAGGCCGCGGACGAAGAGTTCCTCCACGGTCTCCTTGAACGCGGGCAGCAGTCCGGCGTGGTGGCTGGCGATGCCGCGTTCCAGTGCCTCCCGCCATTCCCAGTAGCCGAGCACGGCCAGGTCGGGTTCGGGCAGGCCGCCGGTCTTGGCCGCGATGATGGCGCGGATCTCGGCCACCTCGGCCTCGGTGGTCAGCCGCAGCCCTGACCGCACGCACTGGTTCATCGCCGCGTCACAGCCGTTGCGGCTGAAGATGAACACGATCGCGGGCAGCAGGCTCTGCGCGTCGAGCTGACGCACCACGTCGTTGCGCGAGGGCGGCCGGAAGGTGCCTGCCCGCGGTCCACTGCCGCCGCGCCGGTCCGGCCGGGCCCGGCCCCAGGGCAGGTGCCTGCGTTCCATTTCCTGGGTGGCCCGGCTCAGCTCCGGGTTGATCCGGATGTGGCCTTCCCTGGAGTCCTCGGCGAAGAGGTCCATGACCCGGCTGCCGACCTGCATGTGCTGCCACAGCGGCACCGGCCGGTGCTCGTCGACGACCACGGTGGTGTCCCCGCGCACCTCGACCAGCCATTCGCCGAACTCCTCGGCGTTGCTGACCGTGGCCGACAGTCCGGCCACCCGCACGTGTTCGGGCAGGTGCAGGATCACTTCCTCCCACACCGCGCCGCGGAAGCGGTCGGCGAGGTAGTGCACCTCGTCCATGACCACGTAGCCGAGGTTGTCCAGCGCCCGCGACCCGGCGTAGATCATGTTGCGCAGCACCTCGGTGGTCATGATCACCACCGGCGCGTCCCCGTTGATCGAGGTGTCCCCGGTGAGCAGCCCGACCTGTTTCGGCCCGTACCGGGCGGCGAGGTCGGCGTGCTTCTGGTTGGACAGCGCCTTGATCGGGGTGGTGTAGAAGCACTTCTTGCCCTCGGCGAGGGCCAGGTGCACGGCGAACTCGCCGACGATGGTCTTGCCAGCGCCGGTGGGCGCGCACACGAGCACGCCGTGCCCGTCTTCCAGTGCCTCACAGGAGCGGCGCTGGAAGGGGTCCAGTTCGAAGGACAGTCCCGCGATGAAGTCGGTCAACTTGGGATAGGTCGACCGGGTACGGGCTGCGGCGAAGGCCTCCGCTGGAGACCTGCCTGAGTCGGAGGAAGGGCTAGGTGCCACCAGCCAAGGCTGTCACACGTCCCTGAAGGTGTTGAATTGGCGCGCTCCGCGCGCTGGATTTTTCGCCTCTAAGTCGCCTCGTCGTGGCCTCGCCGCACGCGAAGCAAGCTTCGGATGCGTCGAGACCACGACAAGGCAACGCGAAAAATCGGTACCCCGCCGCAGGTGAAAGGCTCGCCGTGTCGCTGCGCGCCACGCCTTTTCGCAACAGGTGACCGCCTGTCGAACTGCTCGCGACGCCTCATCGCGCCGACGGCGGTGGCCACTGGTCCTAGGCCACCACGGTCAGTGCTCCAGGCACCGCGCGTACCGTCACCGGCAGCCTGGCCTGGCGTTCCCCGTCGGCGTAGGCCACCCAGCCGTTGTCCCCGCCCAGCTGCACCTTGCGTGCCCGGAAGGTGCTGACCACCGGGTGGTCCACGTGCCCGCCGGTGCGCAGCGTGGGCAGGATGCGCAGCAGCAGGCGTCGGCTGGCCGCGCCGACCACGGTCACGTCCAGTTCGCCGTCGGTGGGATCGGCCGCCGGGCAGATCGGGATGCCGCCGCCGTAGCTGGTGGTGTTGCCGACCGCGACCAGCGTCGCCTCCACCTCGACCCGCCCGGATACCGTCTCCAGCAGCAGTT
This sequence comes from Crossiella sp. CA198, assembly GCF_052078295.1. Lineage (NCBI taxonomy): Bacteria > Bacillati > Actinomycetota > Actinomycetes > Pseudonocardiales > Pseudonocardiaceae > Crossiella > Crossiella sp. CA198. The sequence continues at coordinate 107,594 of NZ_JBQJIM010000020.1, read as the reverse complement.
GCCGCGGTCGCAGGCCGGCCAGTTCGGCCAGGATGGCCAGGTCGTAGCGGCGGGGGCCTGCCGGCCAGCGCATCCGGTTGGTGCGCTCGTTGACCGCGGAGTCGAATCCGGCGCACAGCACGGTGGCGAAGTAGCCGCCGCCGGCGATCCGCCCCAGGTCCAGACGTCGCCGGGCCCCGGCGCGCAACGCGCTGACCACTGCCGCGGCCGCCTCTCTTGACCCGCCGGGCAGGCCGAGCGCGCTGGCCAGGTCGTTGCCGGTGCCCGCCGGGATGACCGCGAGCGCGGTGGCACTGCCCGCGCAGGCCTGCACCGCGGCGTGCGCGGCCCCGTCCCCGCCCAGCACGGCGAGCACGTCCGCGCCGTCGGCGACGGCGGCCTTGGCCAGCTGGGCCAGGTGCTCGCCGCTACCGGCGGTCAGCGCCCGCAGTTCGGTGACCGCTGGCCGGAGGGCGGCGGCGACGGATCCGGCGACCCGCGCCGCCGACCAGGCCCCGGAGGCCGGGCTGACCAGCAGCGCGAGCCGGGTCACGTGGCGTCGTCGTCGTAACGGACCCTGGGCTTGTCCACTACCGGCGCCGGGCTGGCCCGCACCGGTTCGATCTCCTCCGCCTGGGTGTCGGGCGCGATCGGCGAGGCGTCGTCGTCCTTCCAGGAGTCCCAGCCCTCGGCGACCCGCTTGCGCGCGGCCCGCTTGTCCCGGATCCGGGCGATCTGGATGGACAACTCGTGCAGCAGGGTCAGCGCGAGCGCCAGGGCGAGCATGGAGAACGGGTCGGTGCCGGGGGTGGCGATCGCGGCGAAGACGAACAGCCCGAAGATCGCGCCCCGGCGGCTGCGCCGGAGCTTGTCGTAGCTCAGCACGCCGGCGAAGTTGAGCATGACGACCAGCAGCGGCAGCTCGAAACTGACCCCGAAGATGATCAACAGGGCGAGCACGAAGTTGATGTAGTTGCTACCGGCCAGCGCGGTGGCGAACTCCTCGCCACCGAAGCCGACCAGCGCGATCAACGCCTTGGGGATGATGAAGAAGGCCAGCACCGCGCCGAGCATGAACAGCGCCGAGGCGCAGCTCACGAAGGTGCCCGCGTACTTCTTCTCCTTCTGGTACAGCCCCGGCGTGATGAACGACCACAGCTGGAAGAGCCAGACCGGGGCGGCCAGCACCGCGCCGACGGCCAGCGAGACCTTGAGGCGGACCATGAACGCCTCGAACGGCTGGGTCTGCAGCAGCTGGCACTTGCCGGCGTTGAGCGAGACCCGGTCCGGGATGGCGCAGTAGGGATCCAGCACGATCGAACCCAGGGTCGGGATCGGGCCGACCGTGTAGACCCACCACAGGAAGGCGATCACGGCGCCGGCCACCAGGGCCAGCAACGAGACGGCCAATCGATGCCGCAGCTCGTAAAGGTGCTCGATGAGCGTCATCGTGCCGTCGGGGTTCTTCTCCCGACGGCCGAACAACTTGCCGAGCCCTTTACGGCGGCGGAGCTCTCCGCTCCCCACCGCGTCAGTCTCCTCCAGTCCGCGCGTCAGCGGTTGTCAGCGCGGCCCTGGGTCTGCTCCAGCGGCGGCGCCACCTGCGGCGCGGGCGGCTGGACGACCGGCTGGGCCGGCGGCAGCGGCTGCGGTGCGGCGTAAGGCTGCTGGGGCGCGGCGTAGGGCTGCTGCGCGGCGGGCTGCTGGACCGGGACCTGCGGCGCGGCGGCAGGCTGCTCGGCCTCGTCCTCCTGGCGCATGGTCTTGGTCTCGGCCTTGAAGATGCGCATCGACCGGCCCACCGCGCGGGCCATGTCAGGCATCTTCTTCGCGCCGAACAGCAGCACGACCACCACAGCGATGATCAGCAGCTCTGGTACTCCGATAGGCACGGCGGTCCTCCTGTCTCCCCCGCTACCCGATGGTACGCGGGGCAGGCATGTCGTCCTTGGTCGAAGCGCGCCGTTCCATGATCGCCACACGCAGCGCGGCGGAACGGGCACGCAGCAGTCCGGTGCGGTCCCTGACCGTGCCCTGGAACCTGGCCTGGGCCGCCCCGGCGCGTCTGACCGCGCGGAGGACCTTGACCAAGACGATCACCAGGACGACCAGTCCGGCGAGGACTGGCAACACGAGGGACAGGTACTGCACCAGCACACCGTAGCTGGCTGCACCGACCGTGACGAGACCCGCCCAGCGGAACCGATCACCTGTTTCCCGAGGGATGAACGGTTCAGAACGATCGTCTTACTCATCCTTGAACACCAGCGGCAATAGCCACGGAAGGTGGCGAAACGTACCCTCTGCGTCACGATGAGCCACAACGAGATGTCCGGCGCGGTGCTCGGTTCCCTGATCCAGGCCAGGGACGTCACGGTGCGGATCCCGCCGCCCGCGCCGCGCGCGCTGGACGGTCTGCCCGCCCGGATCGGCACCTTCACCGGCCGCGCCGGGGACCTGGCCGCGCTGAGCCGGATCCTGGAACCGGGCGAGGGGCCGCGGGCCTGCGTGATCACCGGCCTGCCGGGCGTTGGCAAGACCGAGCTGGCGCTGCAGGCCGCCGAGCACGCCCACCGGCGGGGCTGGTGTTCCGGCGGCGTGCTGTTCCTCGACCTGCACGGCTACCACGACCGCGCGCTGACCGCCGCCGACGCCCTGGACAGCCTGCTGCGCGCGCTGGGCGTGCCCGCCGACCAGATCCCGCCCGAACCCGCGGACCGCACCCGCCTGTACGCCACCCTGCTGGCCACCCAGGCCCGTGCCGGCCACCCGGTGCTGGTGGTGCTGGACAACGCGGGCAGCGCCGAGCAGGTCCGCCCGCTGCTGCCGGCCGACGGCCACACCCCGGTCCTGCTCACCTCCCGGCATCGCCTGAGCGACCTGGACGCCCGCCTGCACGAACTGGACGTGCTGCCCGCCCCGGCAGGCGCGGACCTGCTCGACCGCATCCTGCGCACCCGCCACCAGCCCGACGACCGCGCCCAGGCCGACCCCGCCGCCGCCACCCGCATCGCCACCCTGTGCGGCGGCCTGCCCCTGGCCATCCAGATCGCCGGCGCCCTGCTGGCCGACAACCGCGCCCGCCCGGCCCGCACCCTGGCCGGGGACCTGGCCGAGGGCCCGATCGAGGAGCTGACCCGCGAGAGCCAGGGCGTCCGCCGCGCCTTCGACCTGTCCTACCGCCACCTCGCCGCCGACCAGCAACGCGTCTTCCGCCTGCTGACCGCCCACCCCGGCCCCGACCTCAGCACCGACCTCGCCCAACCCCTGCTGGCCACCGACTCACGCCACACCCGCCGCTGTCTGGAGTCCCTGGCCCGCGCCCACCTCCTGGAGCCCGGCAGCGCCTACGGCCGCTGGCGCATGCACGACCTCATCCGCGACTACGCCACCGAACACGGCCAGGCCAACGCCGGCTCCGACCACCGCGAAGCAGCCATCGACCGGCTCCTGGAACACCTGCACACCAAGGTCGCCGCCGCCTCCGGTCTGCTGTCCCCCGCAGGCGCGGACCAGCCCGTGTTCACCAGCCGGGCCGAAGCCGCGGACTGGGTAGCAGCCGAACGGGACAACCTGGTGGCGTGCACCGAACTCGCGGCGGAGTCCGGCCGCCACCCCAGGGCGATGTTCCTCTCCGCCGACGTGTCCTTCTGCCTGCTCAAGAGCAGCTACCCGTGGGCCTGCTACCGCGCGACCCAGGCCGGCCTGATCTCCGCGCGGGAGATCGGCGACCTGGAGATCCAGGGCGGACTGCATTCCTACGCCGGTGACGCGCTCCGCCGTACCGGCGAGGTCGCCGCGGCCGCTGTCGCCCAAATCTGTAGTTTCAGCGCCTACAGCGAGCTGGGCCTGCGCGGCGGACAGGCACATGCGCTGGACGAACTCGGCGTGTTGTCAGCGCTCAACCGCCAGTTCGGCCAGGCGATCCACCTGCACACCTCCGCGATCAAGCTGCTCCAGGAACTGGGCGACACTACGCACGAAGCGCTGGCCTGGTGCCACCTCGGAACCGTCCGGCACCAGCAGCGCCAGTGCGACCAGGCGATCGCCACCTACGAACACGCGCTGGAACTCAGCCGGGCCGCGGGCAACCGCCAGGTCGAGGACCAGGTGTCCACGGCCATCGGCGAGTGCCTGCTCATGAGTGGCCAGCACGCCAGAGCACTCGAGATCTACCAGCGGTCAGCCGGGCAACTGGCGGATCAGCAGACCCGGGACGAGCACTTCCTGAGTCAGGGAAACCTGGCCCACGCCCTCGCCGCCGCTGGCAGGCCCAAGGAGGCCATCGCCATCCACGAACAGTGCGTCGCGCACTGGACGAACTCCGGTGACCGCGAACGAGAACGCATCGCCCGCTTCGCCCACGGCGTCGCGCTCCATCAGGACGGCCGCTGGGAGGAGGCGGTCACGGCGCTGCGCGAGTTGGCTGAACAGGCACAATTCGCCGGCGATCGCCTGCGTCAGGCTGGAGCCTGGCACGCCATCGGCGACTCGCTGGCCGCACTGGACCGCCATGACGACGCCCTGGCCGCGTACGCCACCTCCGCCAACATCAACCAGTCCCGCGGCGACCAGTACTTCGAGGCCGTCCTGCTGACAAAACAAGCCTGCGAACTGGGCCATCTCGCCCGGCACGAGGAAAGCCGCGCCGCCGCCAGCACCGCCCTGGACCTGTTCCGGGATCACGGCGCACCCCGCGACCAGCGGATCGCACTCCGGCTGGCCGGTGTCGCTCTCCAGCGACTGACCAGGTTCGCCGAGGCCCGCGCGCACTTCGAGCAGGAGATCGCGTTGTGCCGCAACGACAACGACCGCTTCGCCGAGGCATGGGCGCTGGGCAGGCTGGCCTTCTCCCTGTACTCACTCGACCTCCCCGAAGAAGCCGAACAAGCCCGCGACACCGCCGCGGCCCTGTTCGACGAACTCGGCCACCCAGACCACGCCCGGCTCACCATCGACCGGCCCGGGGCCCCGGATGCCTGACTCAGCCGATCCGCAGCGCCCAGTCCCGCGCCGCCTCGTACCACTGGAAGGCGGTCCGGTGCAGGTTGAGCGAATGCCCCGTCTCCGGCACCGCGAACGCCGTCAGATCCACCCCGTCCCCGTAGAAAACCCGTTCCGCGGCAAGCAAACTCGCTGAACTGGAGCAGTCGGTGGCCCCTTCCCCGGTGAACAACACATCCCGGTCCCCCAGCACCACCAGCACCGGAACCCGGAGATTCGGATACTCCTCGGTCCCGGGAAAGACCTCGTAATCCGGAATCACGTCCGGTTCGGTCAGCTCCTCGTCCAACTCCACCAGGCGATCGTCCACCGTCCCCGGATACAGGAACATCCCGGCCCTGGTCCCCACGATGCTGGTCAGGTACCCCGGATCAAGCCCTCGATCCGCGAACCGCGAATCCCGCGCCGCCGGATGGAAATGCGCCGCAATCCCGCTGTAGGCCTTCTGATTGGGCTGACTGCTGCCCCCGGTGAGAATGACCCCGTCAAGGTCCCCGGGAAACCGCAACGCGAGCGCCAGCGCCAGCGCGATGCTGAACGAATGCGCCACGAAGATCACCCGCCGGTACGGCACCCCATCCACCTCACCGGCCCGCAACGCCTGCACGAGGTGATGCATCGAGTCGATGTGCGCACTGCCCCGCAACTCCGCGCTGGGCGGCCTGCTGCTGTCCCCGGCGCCCAGCCGATCCACGGTGAGCACGGCGTGCCCCGCACCGACCATGGTGTCGGCGTAGGAGGGCCCATCGGCTCGCACCAGCCAGTAGCCGCGCCCGTAGTAGCCGCCGGGCACCGCGAGGTGGATGGTGTCGGTCGCCCCGACCGGCGTCCGCAGCTCCCCTGCGACGTGCAGGTCAAGCCCCACCGGAATCCTGACATCCATGCCGCCCCCAAGATTGCTCAAACTTGAGTACCGGAGCGGGAGTATGCCGGACTCCGGTTGCCAGGAGCAAGCGCGGCCGCCAACGGACCCCACGCCGCGCAGCCAGCCCAGGCACGGCGGTGGAAGTACCCGCCGAACCGCCCACCTCAGCGGAACCAGGCCCACCCAGCGATCCACGCGCCCACCGATCGGTCCGCCAAACCAAGCCCGGCCGACGGTCCCGCGAACCAGCCCGCCGATCCGCCAAACCAAACCCGCCCGGAGGTCGCTCGCACCGGCCCGGCGAACCCGCGCGCCCAGCCAGCCAGCCCGGCACGTCAAGTCCGCCCGGCGGTCGCGCGCACCGGCCCGGTCAGTCCGCCGGGGCCAGGCTCGCCCGGCGCAGTGCCGCCGCCGCCCGGTCCCGGATCTGCCCGGCCAGCCGCTCCGGCCGCTCCACGTGCACATCCCGCCCCAGCCCCAGCATCAGCCGGACCATCCAGGACTCGTCGGTGTAGCGCATCAGCACCCTGGCCCGCCCGTCGCCCAGCTCGGTGACCTCGTCCACCGGGTAGTACTCGGCCACCCACCGCGCGTCCGTCTCCAGCACCAGCATCGCCACGTGGTGCTCCGGCTCCGGCCGGTACAGCCCCTCGGAGACGTCGGTGGGTTCGGCGTGCGGCGGCGGGGTGGCGGGCTCGTCCAGCAACGTCACCTCGTCGACGCGGTCCAGCCGGAACAGCCGGACCCCCTCGGCGCGGCGGCACCACGCCTCCAGGTAGCTGCGGCCGTCGACCAGCAGCAGGCGCATCGGGTCGACCACCCGGTCGCTGATCTCGTCACGGGAGATCGTGTAGTAGCGCAGCCGCACCGCCCGCCGCTCCTGCAACGCCTGCTGCAGCGGCTCGCGCACCTCGGCGGTGGCCCGGCTCTCCCGGCCGGCCAGGCCGACCACCACACCCGCGGGCTGGGCCTGGCCCACCGCGGACTCGATCTTGGCCAGGGTCCGGCGCACCGCGTCCGTGTCGGCCACACCCGGGGTGTCGGCCAGCGCGCGCAGCGCCACCAGCAGGGCGGTGGCCTCCTCGGCGGTCAGCCGCAGCGGCCGGTTCATGCCCGCGTCGTAGGTGACGGTGACGGTGTCCCCGTCGAAGGACAGGTCGATCAGGTCACCCGGCCCGTACCCGGGCAGCCCGCACATCCACAGCAGTTCCAGGTCCTTGCGCAGCTGCTGGGCGGTGACGCCGAAGTCGGCCGCCGCCTCGGAGATCAGCACGCCCGGCCGGGCCAGGAAGTAGGGCACCAGGGACAGCAGCCTGGGCAGCCGCTCGGTGGAGGAGGAGGCGGTCATCGGGCCTCCCCCGCCGCGCCGGCGAGGAGCTGATGCACGTGCGCGCGCAGTGACTCCGGTTCCAGCACCACGACATCCGGCCCGTACCCGGCGATCCAGCTCGCCGCCGAGTTCGGGTACACCAGATCGATCTCCATCACCTCGCCGGTCTCGCCATCCAGGTCCATCGTCTCCACCGCCTTGGCCCGCCGCCGCAACCCGTGCGCCCGGTCCAGCGCCACCCAGACCCGGGCAGGCGCCGACTGCGGCGCGGTGTCCTGGTCACCGGCGACGTAGTGCAACAGGTCCACGCCCTCTGGCCGGCGCACCGCACCGTCGCGGCCGGTGGCCTTGGGGATGCCGACCACCCTGGACAGCCGGAAGCACCGCGGCGCCGCCCGGTCCCGGTCCTGTCCGACCAGGTACCAGCGCCCGCGCCAGGACACCACGCCCCACGGCTCGACGGTGCGCCGTTCCGGTTCGGGCGCGCTCTGCTTGCGGTAGTCGAAGCCGACCACCCGCCCGGCGTGCACCGCGGCCAGCAGCGGCCCGAACGCGGGCTCGTTGGCCCGCACCTTGGGCTCCACGATCGAGGGCGCCGCCTGGTCCACGTCCACCCCGGCGGCCCGCAGCTTGACCAGGGCGCCGTGCGCGGCCCCGGTCAGCTCCGGCGACTCCCACAGCCGCACGGCGAGCGCCACCGCGGCGGCCTCGTCCGGCTCCAGGTCGATCTCGCCCAGCTCGTAGTCGCGTCGCGCGATCCGGTAGCCCTCCGGGTCGAAGGCCGAATGCCGCCCGGTCTCCAGCGGCACGCCCAGGTCGCGCAGTTCCGCTTTGTCCCGCTCGAACATGCGGAAGAAAGCTTCCTGGTTGGCCGCGTCGGTGTACCCGGGCACGATCGACCGGATCCGGTCGGCGGTCAGGTACTGCCGGGTCGACAGCAGGCAGAGGACCAGGTTCACCAGGCGTTCGGCGCGGGCAACGGACACCCGAAGCAGCTTACGGGTCCGCGCCAGTGCGCTGCGCCGAATGGGCTTTGTTCCTCCCTCGGGTGTGGTAGGTGCGCGCTCAAGAACCGGGTGGTGACCAGGTCAGCGGGTGCCGACACCGATCAGCGAGGCCGCGTCCAGGTGGTCGATGCCCGCCGCGGCCAGCCGGTGGGTGAAGTCCGCGCGGACCCCCTCCACCTGCCGCTGGGTCAGCCCGGCCAGCCGGGCCCGCATGCCGGTGCCGAGCACGAAGCTCCAGGCGAGCGCCGCGTCGATCGGGATGCGCAGCTCCACCCGCCGCACCTCGACCCCGGTCAGGCCCAGCCCGGCCAGCCAGCCGGTGAGCTTGTCCTCGGTGTTGATGCGCTGGGCGGCCAGGTTGACCGGTGAGTTGATCGGCAGCTCGGGCTTGTACACCCGGACCGCGTCGACCAGCTCGGAGCCGAAACCCTCGGTGGATGCGTCCGCCCAGGTGGTGATCACGACCTTGCCGCCGGGCCGGACCAGTGTGCTCAGCCGCCCGACTGCGGTGTCCATCTCGGGCAGGAAGAACACGCCGTAGGCGCATTGCAGCAGGTCGTAGGGCTCACCGTCGGGGGCTTCCCACACGGTCGCGTCGGCCTCGAAGAACTCGGCCTGGCGGAGCCCGCGCCGGGCGGCGATCTTGGTGGCGTAGCCGAGCAGTTCGGCCGACAGGTCCAGCCCATGCACCAGGCCCTGCTCGCCGACCAGTTCGGCGGCGGGCAGCGCGGAGGCGCCCGCCCCGCAGCACACGTCCAGCACCCGGTCGCCGGGTTCGAGCCCGCCCGCCTCCGCCGTCGCCGAGCCCATCGGGCCCCACAGCAGCGGCGAGAAGTCCACGAACTCCGCCCGGCCCGCGTCGAACACCGCACCCACATCGGTCATGAACCGATCTTGCCAAAAAAAGTCCGGCCATCGTGTCGAAGTCCGCCATCGCCGATCGACGCCCGGGTAGAACGAGGTCGCCACGATCTCGGCAACCACGACGAAGGAGACGGCAATGCGTTTCATGGTTCTGGTCAAGGCCAGCGAGGACACCGAGGCCGGCGTGATGCCCGCCGAGGCGGACCTGGCCGCGATGGGCCGCTACAACGAGGAACTGGTCAAGGCGGGCGTGCTGCTCGCGGGCGAGGGCCTGCACCCGAGTTCGAACGGCGTCCGGATCGCCTTCGACGGCGAGCAGCGCACCGTGATCGACGGCCCGTTCGCCGAGACCAAGGAGCTGCTCGCCGGGTTCTGGCTGCTGGAGGTCGGCTCCCGGGAAGAGATCATCGAATGGGTCAAGCGGGCCCCGATGGAGAGCGGCCAGCTGGAGATCCGCCAGGTGTTCACCGAGGAGGACTTCGGCGACGCCTTCACCCCCGAACTGCGGGAGCAGGAGGCGCGGCTGCGCGCGCAGGTGGAGCAGCAGCAGGGGAGCTGATCCCGCCGCTCTGGTTGCCTCGTCATGGCGGGCCTGCTCTGATGACCCGCCATGACGGCAACCCAGGCCCATCGGGCCGTCGAGGCGGTGTGGCGGATCGAGTCCGCGCGGGTGGTGGCCGGGCTCGCGCGGCTGGTCCGGGACGTCGGACTGGCCGAGGAACTCGCCCAGGACGCGCTGGTCGCCGCGCTGGAGCAGTGGCCGGCCGAGGGCGTGCCACGCAATCCGGGCGCCTGGCTGATGGCCGCCGGGCGCAACCGGGCGATCGACCTGATCCGCCGCAACGAGAACTACCGGCGCAAGCTCGCCGAGGTCGGCCGCGCGCTGGAGACCGGGCCGGAGCCCGACCTCGCCGCCGCGCTGGAGGAGGACATCCAGGACGACCTGCTGCGCCTGGTCTTCACCGCCTGCCACCCGGTGCTGTCCACCGAAGGCCGGGTCGCGCTGACCCTGCGCCTGCTCGGCGGGCTGAGCACCAAGGAGATCGCGCGGGCCTTCCTGGTGGCCGAGCCGACCGTGGCGCAGCGGATCTCGCGGGCGAAGAAGACCCTCACCACGGCGAAGGTGCCCTTCGAGACGCCGAGGGGCGCCGAGCGCGCGGCCCGGCTGTCCTCGGTGCTGGAGGTCATCTACCTGGTGTTCAACGAGGGCTATTCGGCGACCGCCGGCGAGGACTGGCTGCGTCCAGAGCTGTGCGCGGAGGCGCTGCGGCTGGGCCGGGTGCTGGCCGGGCTGGCGCCCGCCGAGGCCGAGGTGCACGGACTGGTGGCGCTGATGGAGATCCAGGCCTCCCGCAACCGGGCCAGGGTCGGTCCGGACGGGTCGCCGGTGCTGCTGCTGGAGCAGGACCGGGCCCGCTGGGACCGGCTGCTGATCGGGCGCGGAATGGCGGCGCTGGAACGCGCGGAACAGCTCGGCCATCCGCGCGGCCCCTACACCGTGCAGGCCGCGATCGCCGCGTGTCACGCGCGAGCGCGCACCGCCGAGGAGACCGACTGGATCCGCATCGCCGCGCAGTACCAGGCGCTGGCCCTGCTCACCCCGTCGCCGGTGGTGGAGCTGAACCGCGCGGTGGCGCTGGGCATGGCCTTCGGACCCGCCACCGGCCTGGAGCTGGTGGACCAGCTCAGCGAGGTGCCCGCACTGCGGAACTACCACCGGCTGCCGAGCGTAAAAGCCGATCTCCTGGCCAAGCTGGGCCGCCACGACGAAGCGCGGACGGAGTTCCTGCGCGCGGCGGAGCTGACGGAGAACACCAGGGAACGAACCCTGCTACTCGACCGGGCGAACGCCCTGCCCTCGATTTGACATCCTTCATGAACATCAGGCTATATTACTGCCATGGCAATTACAAGTGGCTCGTTGAATCCGAATCCGGCGCGTCCCGTCCTGCGGTTCGAGCGCCGGCTGCGGCATGCGCCGGAGAAGGTCTGGCAGTCGGTGACCGATCCGGCTCACCTGAAGCACTGGTTCCCGGTCGAGTTCCACGCGGAGCAGCGCATCGGCGCACCCATAACGTTCATCTACCCGGGCGCTGAGGCGCCGCCGGGCAGTGGCGAGATCCTGGAATTCGACCCACCCCGAGTGTTCGCCTTCACCTGGAAAGACGCAAACTCGCAGGACACGGCCGTTTTGCGGTTCGAGCTGGTGCCCACGGACGAGGGCTGCCTGCTGGTGTTCACCCATGCCCTCGGCGGTCCGGGAGACCTGCTCGCCACGGCACGCCACGCGGCGGGCTGGGACGGCCAGCTGGACGTCATGGAGGGGGTTTTAGCAGGCCACGCGGTCGAGTCCACCAGGAAGGACTGGTTCCACCGAGCCGAGCACTACGTCGAGGAGTTTGGGATCGCCACTGGCGAGTGCGCGGCAATGGCTGACGGCTTCCTGATCCGGGTCCAACGCGACCTAATTCACCCGAAAGAGAAGGTGTGGGCGCAACTAACCGAGGACGACCCAGCCGTCCTGGGCGCCGCTCCCCCGCTACGCGCCACCCACGGCTACCAGCCCGCCGGCGTGGTCACCGAGCTGGCCGCCCCGGACACCCTGGCCTACACCTGGCTGCACGAGGACGCGCCAGCGGGCGTGGTCCGCTGGCAGCTGACGCCCCAGGCCTTCGGCTCCCTGCTCACCGTCACTCAGACCATCCCGGCCGGGCTGGCCGACCTGCGCGCGGTCACCCTGGCCGCCTGGCAAACCCACCTGGAACTGTTCTTCGCCGCCCTGTTCGGCGACATCCGCTGCCCCTGGCCCACCGACCGCACCGAGGAGCTACGCCTGCGCTACGCCCAAACCCTGGAGGCCTGACTCAGCCACAGCCCCGGCCCTGACGCCACCAGCCCGCCCCAGCCGGGCGTCGCCCTGACCCACCACCCGGCGCGCAGCCACCCGGTACTCGGTACCAGTGCTCGGAAAGCCGCGCTCCGGATCGCCCGGCTGGCGGCTGGCGACTCCGCCATCCCCAACCCACCGCCGGGTCACCGCACCTCCGACTCCGGCACCACCCGTCCACCACACGCGTCCACGAACACCTGCTCCGGCCCGCCCCCGGCCGGGACCAGGCCCAGCGCCCACAGCGGCGTCCACCGCTCACCGACCCGGCGGGCCACCAGTTCGCCCCTGGCGACCTGCCGTCCGGGCCGAGCGGCGGTGGCGGCCGCTTCGGCGCGGGGCTGGTCGACCGTCACCGGGCACAGGTCCGGGGTCGGTGTCCTGGCGGTGCTGAACTGCACCAGTCCGCCGTTCCGATCAAGAAGGAGGTCTGCCCGCAGCGGCAGCAACACCCCGTCCGCGCGCTGGCGCCAGCTGGCCGAGAAGTCGCCGCCTGCGACCGGGGTGACCCGGAGTTCCGCGCCGAGGACCCACGGGAAGTAGCTCTGCGCCCGCCGGATCGCGATGTCCTTGGCCGCGGTCGCGTCCACCGGCGCGGTGGCCGGGGTCAATGGTGGGGTGAACTCGGCCGCGGTGGCCTCGCCGGAGGGCCAGTCCAGGTGCACGATGCCGCGATTGGCGGCGCCGGTGGTCAGGGCGGCGATCAGCAGGGTCTGGCCGTCGGCGCGGCGGACCTCGCGGAGCTGGTGGCCGCCGTCCGGGCCGAGGAACTTCCGCGCGGTCTCGCGCAGCAGGTCCGTCTGCTCCCGGCTGGCACTGGCCTGCTCCGGCAAAGGTTCGTCCACCGCGGGGCGCACCAGGACCGCGGCGAGGGTGGCCACCGCGACCAGTCCGGCCCCGGCCACCACCCACGGGGTCTGCCGGAACCGCACCTCGGTGCCCCGCCGGAAACCGGTGGCGACACCGCCCAAAACCGCACCGACCAGCACCCCGAGGAGGTTCGCCAGCAACAGATCCGAGTCACAGGCCCGGCCCAGCGCGGGTACCAGCGCCTGGGTCAGTCCCAGCGCGGCCACCCCGACCACACCCAGCGCCAGGGTGGCCCAGAACCGCCGGAACACCAGCACCGTGGCCAGCCCGACCGGCACGAACAACGCCAGGCCGAGCACGCCCGCGGTGGACAGCGACGCGTCCACCGACGGCACCGCGACCCGGCAGGTGCCGAAGGCGCCCGTCCCCGCCCGCACCGGCGTCAGCGTGGTCGCCACCACCAGCGCGCCCGAGACCCCGAGCAGCAACACCGCCCACCATCGCGCCCGCCCGGCCTTGCCCAGCAACCAGCCCAGCACCGCGAACACCACGGCCAGGCCGCCGAACACCGGCAGGGCATAGGGCTGAGCCCACAGGAAGGCGCCGATCACACCCGGCATCCTGACACCACTCGGCGAGCCCGTCAGCACGCCGCGCGGCGACCGGCGTCGCGCGGGGCGGCGAGGAGGCACGGCGGGACAGGGTGGGCGGTGGGCGCGGGGCCGGGTGGCTCGACGGGGTGAGGTGAGCGGCTGCGGGCCGCGTCGCCGGAAATTCAGTGGCCGGGTGGCCGAGAATCGCCGGTGTGCGCACGTTCTCCAGTCCGCAGGATCGGGCCATCGCCCATGTCGCCGCGTTGTCCCGGGGCGGGCCGATGGGTGGTGCGCTGCGGGTCAGCCTGAACTTCCATCCCGACCGGACGGTCGGTGGGCAGCCGATTCTGGCGTTGCTGGGCGCGGATGGGTGTTACCGGTCGCAGTTCGAGACCGGGATCGGCAATGGTGGGCTGACCGCGTATGCCGGTGGGGACCGGTGGCGGTGGGAGAGCCGGATCTTCGGGGCCGCCTATGACTCGGCGGCGGCGGTGGAGCGGCCCAAGTACGGGGCGCTGAACTTCCGGCGGCGGGCGGTGGGGGCGGCGCCCCGGTTTGGGTCGGCACACTTTCGGTTGAGCGCGGAATCGTTGCGGCGCACCACGTTCTGCTATCCGGACAGTGTGTTCGAGCCGGAGCGGTTCGGCACCGCGGAGCGGATGTCGTTGATCGAGCTGGCGCGCTCCGACGAGCGGGATGTGCTGGACGACTACGTCGAGGCGCAGGTGCACGGGCCGGTGTCGCTGGCGCGGGATGTGGAGGCGCTGGTGCTGGACGCCTGTTTCCGGGACACCGAGGTCGCGGAGCTGGCGGCGGGGTTGCCCTGTCCGGTGGAGTGGCATCCGGGGTTTCGGTTGCCGGTGTGGCGGCTTCGGGAGACCGAGGGGTACCGGACGCCGGAGGCGGTGGCGCTGGGGATTGGGTTGGCCGAGGGTGGGTTCGTGGACGCGCGGATGGTGGGGCGGGCGGTGCTGGGCGGGGAGCATGATCCGCAGGTGCTGAAGCATCTGTGGCATCACGTTGCCCGGTTCGGCGCGCCGGACTGACGGCACGCCGAACCGGGGGCGCGGGGCTGCGGGCTGCGGGCTGCGGGCTGCGGGCTGCGGGCTGCGGGCTGCGGGCTGCGGGCTGCGGGCTGCGGGCGAGCACTACCAGCGACCGCCTAATGGGCGCAGCACGCGGGGGTCTTGCGGGGCAGGCGCCGGCGCAGGGTTTTGGCTACGTGGCAGGCGTCCCAGCCCGCGCCGCCCAGGGCTGCCGAGTACAGGGCTCGTTGGCCCAGCAGGCCCACATAGGCTAGGCCGGGGTGGGTGGTGGACAGGCCGTTGCGGTGGTGGGGGTTGCCTGCCCGGTCCAGGGCGCCCAGCGGGCGGAGGTGTTCCAGGCTGGGGCGGAAGCCGGTGGCGAGGATGATGGTGTCCGCCTCCTCCTTGGCGCCGTTGGGCCAGTGCAGGTGGGTGGCGGTCGCCTTGGTGAACAGGGAGCGGTGGGCGGGTTTTCCGTTGCGTAGCGCGGTTCGGAAGCCGCCGACGTTGTCGATCACCTGTTGGCCGACCAGCAGGCCGCTGCGGGCCAGGGCCGCGCCCAGGGGCAGGTGGCCCAGGTGTTTCATGAAGGTCCAGAAGACCTCCATGCCTTGCAGGTCGGCGATTTTCACCGGTTTCCGGCTGACCAGGGTGACCTTCTCGGCTGTCTCGGCCAGTTCGACCGCGATCTGCACGCCGGAGTTGCCCGCGCCGACCACGACCACCCGCCGACCGGCGAACTCCGCGGGATTCCGGTACTCGCTGGAGTGCAGCACCTGGCCGGTGAACCCGGCCAGGCCGAGGTCGGGGCGGTACGGCGTGCTGAAGTTCCCAGTGGCCGAGACGACCACGGGGGCGTGCCAGGTCTCGCCGGTCTGGGTGGTGACCACGAAACCCTCGCGGTCGCAGAGCACCGAGGTGGCGCGGCGGCCGGTGTGGATCTCGCAATCCAGGTTCTGGGCGTAACCGCGGAGGTAGTCGATCACCTGGTCGCGGGTCGGGTAGTGGTCCGGGGCACCGGGGAAAGGCAGGCCGGGCAAGGCGTTCAGATGCGCTGGACTGAACAGGACCAGGCTGTCGTAGTACATCGGCCAGGAGCCGACCGGTTCCGGGCCCGCCTCCAGCAGCACCGGCTGGAATCCGTGCGTGCGCAGGGCGCAGGCGGCGGCCAGACCGGACTGGCCGCCGCCGATGACGATCGCCCGGTCGGTGGTCGGCGCCCGCTGATCCGTGATCATCATGCTTTCAACCGTACGTACTACGGTTCGCGGGCGGCAACCGGATTATCCAGTGGCTTTCAGGATTCCCTAAGCGCTGTTCCTAGCGTTGTCCCGGCGTGCAGGACAGCGCGGACGACATCGGCCTTGGGGAGAGGGACATGCGTGGGACACGACAGCTTGGGACCGGACAGCACCTGCGGCGCGGGCTCGGCGCGCTGCTGGGGGCGGCGCTGCTGCTGAGCGCTTTCGGCGGCGCGGCGCAGGCCGGGGCACAGGACCGGTGGAAGACCGATGTGCCGCCGGGCACCGAGTTACCCGATGAGCCACCGCCGGGTGGATTTGGCAGCTGGCGGGAACTCATCGAGGTCCAGGAGCGGCTCAGCGCGGGCGCCCAGCGATTCAGCGACGCGGTGGAAGGGGCCACCGATTCCGGCGGATACACCGGCGTCGCGATCTCGCCGGAGCACCGCACGCTCCAGGTCTACTGGCAGGGCCCGGTCCCGCCGCGGCCGGACTCCGTGCTCGCGGAGCTGCGGCGGGACTACCGGGTCGAGGTGGCCGACGTCCGGCATTCCCGGACCGAGCTGTTCGCCAACCGGGACCGCATCGCCACCGAACCCGGCGTGACCGGCGTGGTGCCCGCGGTGGACGGCAGCGGGGTGACGGTCCGGTTCAGCGGCACCGAGGAAGAGGCGCGGAAACTGCCCACGGTGCTGGCGGCGACCGTGCCGGTGCGGATCGAGGCCGGGTCGCGGGTGGACGCGCTGGCCTGCACCGGCAGGCAGGACGACTGCTCGCCGTACTGGGGCGGTTCGGTGTACCGCACCGGCGGCGGGTGCAGCACCGGGTTCCCGGTCCGGCACCACACCGCGGCCGGGGTGAGCGCGAAGATGCTCAGCGCCGGGCACTGCGGCGCCAACGGCAACGCCGTGCGGGACGGGGCGAATGAGGGCTGGGGCGTCATCGAGCACGATCGGAACTCCTGGGACACCCTGCTGATCCGGCCGGTCGCGCCGCAGTCGGTGCAGCTCAAGCGGATCTACGTCGGACCGTGGAACGCGGGTATTCCGAGCAACCGGGTAGTGGCGGCGGCGACCAAGAGCTTCGTCGGGCAGTTCGTGTGCACCTCGGGCGCGTTCAGCGGGCAGCACTGCAACGTCAAGGTCACCGCGGTGAACGTGCCGCTGCCCTCACTCGGCTTCATCGACACGGTGGAGGCCAAGCAGATCCACAAGACCTGCGCGGCCCGGCCGGGTGACAGCGGCGGACCGGTGTACCTGCCGCTGGCCAATGGCCAGGTCAACGCCAAGGGCACGATCAGCGCCGGGTACCTCGGCGGGGCGGCCTGCCCCGGCCAGGCGGCCGGGGCGGGCGCGTGGCACATCTTCTACGTCGACATCACCGACACCTTCGCCCGCTACAACGCCGACCCGGCGTTCCCTGGCACGTTGACCCTCTAGAAGACCAACTGAATGCACTGGGGACGGGATCGCCGTGGCCGGGCACGGCGATCCCGTTGTGCCCGCTCAGGCCGGGAACGGGCGGGGTTCGACCTCGATCTCGGCCATCCGGGCCACGTAACTCCGGTACCGCCGCCGCGCCTCGCCGTGGCTGCCCGCCGCGACCAGGGCCCGCACCAGGGCCAGGTGCGCGGCTTCGGCGTGCCGGTCGTACTGCAGCATCCGCAGGCAGCAGCGGGCGGCCTGGGTGTGCTCGCCCTCGGCGAAGGCCGCTTCGGCGACCAGGATGGCGACCTGGAGATAGACCGTGCGGGCCTCGTCGCGCAGTTCGGCGGCGAACTCGGCGTAGACGTCCTCGTCCAGGAAATCGCCAAGGTAGGCCGCTTCGGCGGTGGTCAGCAGCGGCAGCGCCTCGGCGCGGCGCTGGCGGTGCGCGGTGAGTCCGGCGGCGGCGTCGGCGAGGAAGGCCAGCACGTCCACGGTGACCCGGCTGGTGTCCAGGCGAACCGCGTCGCCCTCGACCAGCAGGCAGCGGCCCGCGCCGAGCCGGCGGTGCGGGTCGAGCACGGTGCGCGCGGTGGACAGGGCCACCGCGAACCGGTTGCCGAGCCGTCCGGGCGGCTCGCCGGGCCAGAGCGCGGCGAGCACGGCGTCCTTGGTGATCGGCTGGCCGCGCCGGGTGACCAGGAGTTTGACCAGGTCGCGGGATTTGCGGGACTGCCAGGCTGCCGAGGGCACCGGGGTGCCGTCGAGCAGCACCCGGAAGCCGCCCAGGGTCTGGATGTGCACGGCGCCGCGGGCCGGGCGCAGGCACTGTTCGGCGATGGCGACCGCGGTGGCGGCCAGGCCGCCCGCGCCGAGGTCGCGGGCGGCGCGTTCGGCGCGCTGGGCGAGCTGGCCGCCGTGGGCGCCGCCGAGCAGGGTGGCGCGGGCGAGCTGGGCGCGCACGCCGCCGATGGGGTCGGCGGCCTCGGCCCAGACGGCGGCGGCCTGGTCGATCAGGGAGCGGGCCTGGGCGTGGTCGGGGGTGGCCTGGGCGTGCAGGACCAGGGCTTCGGCCAGGCCGTTGCGGTCGCGCTGGGCGCGGGCGAGGGATTCGGCGCGCTGGGCGGCGGCGCGGGCGGCGGCGAGATGGGTGGCAGCGGCGGCGGGAGGGGCGGCCGTGCGGGCGCTGGGCGGAGCGTCGGCGGGGTGCGGGCTGGTGGGATTCTTGGCGCGGGACAGGGCGAGCTGGCCTTCGGTGACCGCCACCGCGACCGCGCTCAGGCGGGAACCGGCGGCATTGGCCTGGGCGAGCAGCGTTCCGGCCTGGTCGGGGTCTTCGTCGAGAAGCAGTCGGGCCAGGCCGACCTGGGCCCGGACCAGCTGGTTCACCGTTCCCCTGGACCCGGACAGGGCGATGGCCTCGGTGTAGGCGGCCCGGGCCAGGGCCCGGTCGCCGCGCAGGTGGTAGACCTCGCCAAGGTGGCCCAGCGGGGCCGCGGTGAGCACGTGGCCGGTGCGGGCGAAGATGGCCTGCGCGGCCACGAAATCGGCCACCGCCTCGTCCAGGTGACCCAGGCCGCGGTGGGCCAGGCCGCGATTGTTCAGGCCAAGGGCCCGGTAGGTGGTGAAGCCGGTGACCTCGGCCAGGTGCAGGGCGGGAGCGGCTTCGGCGAGGGCTTCCCGGTAGCGGCCGTCCTCGACGAAGTGCGAGGTCCGGTTGACCCTGATCCGGATGGCGCCGAGCACGTCGCCGGCGGCTTCGGCGTGGGCCAGGGCGGCGAGGTAGTGCTCGGCGTTGGCCTCCCGGTCACCCGCGGCGGCGGCGACCATGGCCAGGGCGGTGTGCGCCAGGCCGAGGGCGGCGTGGTCACCGCTGGACCGGGCCAGGGCCAGGGCCTGGTGGGCGGCTTGGGCACAGGCCGGGTGGTCGCCGCGGGCCCAGTGCGCGGAGGCCTGGCAACTCAGCAGCGCGGACTCGCTGACCGGGTCGGCGCCGGTGGGGCGGTGGCGTTCGCAGACGGCCAGGGCCTGCGCGGGAGCGCCGCTGAAGTAGTGCATCCAGGCCATCCGGCTGGCCAGTTCGGGTTCGGGCAGGCCGTCGGGGCCTGCGGCGCGGCGCAGGCAGTCCAGGGCCTGGGGCCAGTCGCCGGTGACCTGGTGGGCGTCACCGGCCAGCCGCCAGGTCAGCGGGGTGCGGGCGTGTTCGGGGACCGAGTCCACCGCGGCGAGCACGGTGCCCGCACCGGCGTGCGCGAGCAGGGTGGCGGCGTGCTCGGCGAGCAGGGCCTGGCTGCGCTGGTGTTCCCCGGCCGCGGCCAGGGCGGCCAGCGCGGCGGCGGGTTCGCCCGCCGCCAGGTACCAGTCGGCGGCGCGGCGCTGGGCGGCGCGGGCCAGTACCGGGTCGACCGGGAGTCTGGCCTGGGCGAAGGTCCTGGCCAGTGGGGTCAGGCCGGACCAGCCGGGGCTGGGCTGGCGGGGTTCGGCGAACAGGCCACGGCGCAGCAGCCCGGACAGGGTGGCCTCGGCCTCGTCCACGCCCAGCGCGGTGAGCAGGCCGGGGGTGAAGCGGTCGAACAGGGCGGCCATCCGGAGCAGGGCCCGCACCGGCGGTGGTTCGCGGTCGACGATCTCCTCGGCCAGGTAGTCGAACAGCGGATGTTCCCTGGCGGCCGCCGGTTCGGGCAGGTCAGGGGTGGCGCAGGCGAGGCGGACCGCGACCGGCCAGCCGCAGGTCAGTTCCTGGATCCGGTCGGCCTGACCGGGTGCGCCGCCGCCGAGCAGATCGGCCACCTCGGTGCTGGTGAAGGCCAGCTCGGCCCAGGTCACCTCGACCAGTTCGCCCGCGCCGCGCAGGCGGTGCACCGGGAACGGCGGCGGGGTGCGGGAAGCCAGGACCAGGTGCAGGCCGGGTGGGGCCTGGCCGCACAGGGTGCGCAGCAGCTGGATCGCGGCGGTGCCGCCATCCAGCAGATGCACGTCGTCGACCAGCAGCAACAGGCCGCGGGGCCGGGTCTGGACGGCGTCGGCGACCGCCGCGCACAGCAGCGCGCCGAGCACATCGGCCCAGGGTTCGGCCTCCTCGGAGCCGTCCACGCACAGCGGCGGCAGGTCGACGTCGAGGGCGGGCAGCACCGCGCGCAACGCCGCCACCAGGCCCGCGGCGAAACTCAGCGGGGCGCGGTCGGCCGGACGGCAGGTGTGCCAGGCGTCCTCGGCCGGGTTCGCCCAGGCCGTCAGCAGGGTGGTCTTGCCGTACCCAGCCGGTGCGGTGACCGTGGTGAGCCGGGCCTGGAGCGCGTCCCCGCGCACCAGGTCCAGCCGCGGCCTGCGCAGCCGCGCCACGGTCGGCACCGGCTACAACGAGGCGATGAGCCGCTCCACCCGCTCGTCCACCGCGCGGAACGGGTCCTTGCACAACACGGTGCGCTGCGCCTGGTCGTTGAGCTTGAGGTGCACCCAGTCCACGGTGAAGTCCCGGCCCGCGGCCTGCGCGGCGGCGATGAAGTCACCGCGCAGCTTGGCCCTGGTGGACTGCGGCGGGGTGTCCTTGGCCGCCTCGATCTCGCCGTCGTCGGTGACCCGGTGCACCAGGTCCTTGCGCTGCAACAGGTCGAAGATGCCCCGGCCGCGGCGGATGTCGTGGTAGGCGAGGTCGAGCTGGGCGATCCGCGGGCTGGACAGCTCCAGGCTGTGCTTGGCCTGGTAGCGCTCCAGCAGCCGGTGCTTGATCGCCCAGTCGATCTCCCGGTCGATCTGGCCGAAGTCCTGGGCGTCCACCGCGTCCAGGGTGCGGCCCCACAGCTCGATCACCTTGTTCGCGGTCGGATCGGGCTGGCGCTGGGCCACGTGCTCCACCGCGCGCTGGTAGTACTCCCGCTGGATGTCCAGCGCGGATGCCTCGCGTCCGCCTGCCAGCCGCACCTGCCGCCGGCCGGTGAGGTCGTGGCTGATCTCGCGGATGGCCCTTATCGGGTTGTCCAGGGTGAAGTCGCGGAACTGCACGCCCGCCTCGATCATCTCCAGCACCAGGTTCGCGCTGCCCACCTTGAGCAGCGTGGTCACCTCGGACATGTTCGAGTCGCCGACGATCACGTGCAGCCTGCGGTAGCGCTCGGCGTCGGCGTGCGGCTCGTCCCTGGTGTTGATGATCGGCCGGGACCGGGTGGTGGCGCTGGAAACGCCCTCCCAGATGTGCTCGGCGCGCTGGGACAGGCAGTACACCGCGCCGCGCGGGGTCTGCAGGACCTTGCCCGCGCCGCAGATCAGCTGCCGGGTGACCAGGAACGGGAGCAGCACATCGGCGATGCGGGAGAACTCCCCCGCCCGCGCGACCAGGTAGTTCTCGTGGCAACCGTAGGAGTTGCCAGCCGAGTCGGTGTTGTTCTTGAACAGGAAGATGTCGCCGCCGATGCCCTCATCGGCCAGCCTGCGCTCGGCGTCGACGAGCAGGTCCTCCAGGATCCGCTCGCCCGCCTTGTCGTGGGTCACCAGCTGGGTGAGGTCGTCGCACTCCGCGGTGGCGTACTCCGGGTGCGAGCCGACGTCCAGGTAGAGCCGGGAACCGTTGCGCAGGAACACGTTGGATGACCGGCCCCAGGACACCACGCGACGGAACAAGTACCGCGCCACCTCGTCAGGGGACAGGCGTCGCTGTCCGTGGAAGGTGCAGGTCACCCCGAATTCGGTCTCGATGCCGAAGATCCGCCGCTGCATGTGTCCACAGTAGGCGCTAGCGGCGCGTCTGACCGGACTCCATCCGGGCGCCAGTTAGCGTGTTGTTGTGTTCGAGTGGTTTCGCAGGGTGTTCGAAGGCGTCGACGAGACGGATCGTGACCTCGTTCGGCGTAGCGCCGACCTGCCCAGGAGTGCTGTTGACCCCACCTTGAAGGTGATCACCACGAGTGCGAATCACAGCCTGCTGTGGTTCGGAGTGGCGGCGCTTCTCGCGAGTAAGAAGGGCCGGACCCGGCGTGCCGCGTTCCGCGGGGTGGTCGCCATCGCGGGTGCGAGCGCGACGGCGAACCTGATCGCCAAGCCGCTGTTCCCGCGCCGCCGGCCGGCCGCGGAGCTGGTGCCCGAGTACCGGCGCATCCCCGATCCGCCGACCTCCTCCTCCTTCCCGTCCGGGCACGCCGCCTCGGCCGCCGCCTTCGCCACCGCGGTCACCATGGAGGCCCCGGTCGCCGCGGCCGTGGTCATCCCACTGGCCGCCACGGTCGCCTACTCCCGGGTGCACACCGGCGTGCACTGGCCCAGCGATGTGGCCGCGGGCGTGGTGCTGGGCGCGAGCATCGGCCTGGCCACCCGGCACTGGTGGCCGCTGCGCCGGGAGACCCCCGCCGACACCCGGCACGAGACCGAGGCCGCCGCGCTGCCCGAGGGCGAGGGTCTGCTGGTGGTGGTCAACCCGCACTCCGGCGACGACTCCTTCGACCAGAGCGAGGAGGTCGCCCGCAACTGGCCCAAGGCCGCCGTGATCGAACCGAGCAAGGACGAGGATCTGCTCGACCAGCTCCGCACCGCCCTGGATTCGGCGGACCAACCCATCCGGGCGCTGGGCGTGGCCGGTGGTGACGGCACGGTGGCCGCGGTCGCCTCGATCGCCGCCGAACGCCGCCTGCCCCTGGCCGTGCTGCCCGCCGGCACGCTCAACCACTTCGCCAGGGACGTCGGCGCGGAGGAGGCCGACAGCGTGGTGCGCGCGGTGGACAACGGCTCCGCGGTCGCGGTCGACCTCAGCTCGGTGCTGGTGGACGGCCTGCCGCGGCGCTGGTTCGTCAACACCGCCAGCCTCGGCGGCTACCCCGACATGGTCCGGCTGCGGGAGAAATGGCAGGGCCGCTGGGGCAAGTGGCCGGCCGCCGCGGCCGCGCTGGTCCGGGTGCTGCACGCCTCCCGCCCGCTCAAGGTCCGCATCGACGGCGAGACCCGCCAGGTCTGGCTGCTCTTCGTCGGCAACGGCTCCTACGAGCCCAAGGGTTTCGCCCCCAGCAGCCGCCCGCGCCTGGACGACGGACTGCTGGATGTGCGCTACGTGCGCGCCGACATGCGCTGGTCGCGGACCCGGTTCGTGCTGGCCGCGCTGACCGGGGCACTGCACCGCAGCCGCACCTACTGCCAGCAGGACCGGCCAGAGGTGGACGTGGAGGTGCTCGGCAACAAGGTCGCCATCGCCACCGACGGCGAGGTCGGCCCGGACGGGCGCCACTTCCGGTTCACCTCCCACGTCGCCGCGCTGGGCGTGTACCGGGAGAGCGAAGGGATCGCGCCCTGAGCTAAAACCTCACCGGCGTGTTGGCCGTTGTCGTACCCAGTCTTGGCCGAACTGGTACGCACAACGGCCAACACACCGTCCACAACGGCCAACACACCGTACGAGAACGGCCAACACGGTGCGGGTGGGGTCAGTGGCTTAGGGCGGTGAGCAGGATTGGTAGGTAGGTTTGTTCCAGGTGGCCGGGGGTGAGGCGGTCCGGTTCGACCAGGCTTTGCGCCAGGCTGCCCTCGCGCAGCGCCACGACCAGGCGGGCCAGCTCGTCCAGGTCGACCGTGGCGGTCCGGCCGAGCCTGGCCAGGTGTCCGGCCAGGATCCCGGTGAGGGTGGCGCGCAGCCGGGCGTCGTGCTCGGCCAGCCTGCGCGCGGCCGCCGGATCGCGGATGGCGTGCAGGGTGAACTCGGTGGAGACCAGGTACCAGGTCACCTCGGCCTCGTCGACCGCCAGCAACGCCTCGAAGCCCCCGGCCTCCAGGGACTCGCGCAGGCGGTCCAGCTGCTGATCGGCATGCCGGTCGAACAGCGCGAAGAACAACTCCTCCAGGCTGTCGAAGTTGGAGTAGAACGCGCCCCGGGTGTAGCCGGCCCGCTCGCAGACCTGGGCGATGGTGGCCCCGCGCAGTCCCTGCTCGGCGAAGACCCGCAACGCCGCGTCCAGCAGCCGGGTGATCGTCTCCGGCCTGCGCTTCGTTGACCCCTTCGGCATCCTCTGATAATACGTTGATGTATCCGATACATCCATGTATCCGTTGGGGAGCCGTCATGGACGACGTCATGCGCGAGCTGTTCGGCCCGATGCCCGAGGGCGTCGCCCTGCCCGCCCCGCCGACCTTCGACACCGTCGAGGACGAGCGCCGCCACCGCAAGGAACAACTGGCGGCCGGGTTCCGGCTCTTCGGCAAGTTCGGCTTCTCCGAAGGCGTCGCCGGGCACATCACCGTGCGCGACCCTGGCAGCCCGGACCGGTTCTGGGTCAACCCGTTCGGCATGAGCTTCCACCAGATCAAGGCATCCGACCTGGTGCTGGTCGACCACACCGGCACGCTGGTGGAAGGCAGGCGGCCGGTCAACCGGGCTGCCTTCGTGATCCATTCCCAGGTGCACGCCGCCCGCCCGGACGCCGTGGCCGCCGCCCACTCGCACTCCCTGCACGGCAAGGCCTTCGCCAGCCTCGGCATCCCCCTGGATCCGATCACCCAGGACGCCTGCGCCTTCTACCAGGACCACGCGATCTACCGGGACTACAACGGGATCGTCACCGCCCTGGAAGAGGGCAAGAACATCGGCGCCGCCCTCGGCGGGCACAAGGCGGTGATCCTGCAGAACCACGGCCTGCTCACCGTCGGGCAGAGCGTGGCCGAGGCGGTGTGGTGGTTCATCACCATGGAACGCTCCTGCCAGGCCCAGCTCCTTGCCATGGCCGCGGGCACACCCACCCTGATCGGCCACGAGATCGCACTGCAAACCCGCGACCAGCTCGGCTCACCCCTCGCGGGCTGGTTCAACGCGCAGCCGCTGTTCGACCAGATCCAGGCCGAGCAGCCAGACCTGTTCCAGTAACTCCTCGCTGGCGCAGTTGCGCCAGCTGCGCAGGTGCGCCAGGCAGAAGTGACCCGGGAACCGTTGCCCCACGGGAAGAATCAGCGACGCCCGGGGGCCGTTCCCGGGTTCTTCCGCCACTTCCTGGGGGCACCGAACAATGTCCACGACGTCCAAGCCGACCCGGCTGGCGGTCGCGCTGGCCACCGCCGCCGCGGTGGCCGGGCTGACCGCGCCCGCGGCCCTGG
This sequence comes from Crossiella sp. CA198, assembly GCF_052078295.1. Lineage (NCBI taxonomy): Bacteria > Bacillati > Actinomycetota > Actinomycetes > Pseudonocardiales > Pseudonocardiaceae > Crossiella > Crossiella sp. CA198. The sequence continues at coordinate 82,504 of NZ_JBQJIM010000020.1, read as the reverse complement.
CCGACCCGCCCAAACACGCGGCCACCCAGGCCGCCATCGACACGCAGCGCAGCGCCAGGGCCGCCATCGGGGCCGGGGCCACCGTGCGCGACGGCGACACCATGTGGAGCGTGACCAGCGGGACCCGGATGCTGGGCCAGGCACTGCCGGTCGGGCCGGAACACCGGGTGCGGGCGGGCAGCCTGACCAAGACCTTCACCGCGGCGATGATGTTGCAGCTGGCCGAGGAGGACCTGGTCGACCTCAACGCGAGCGTGGAGACCTACCTGCCGGGCGTGGTGCAGGGCAACGGGTACGACGGCCGGAACATCACCGTCCGCCAGCTGCTCAACCACACCAGCGGCATCTTCGACTACGTCGACGTGGCCCTGCGCAACCCGCAGTTCCAGCTCCGCCAGTTCACCCTGGCCCAGGTCGCCGCGCTCGGGCTGGCCAACCCGCCCTACTTCGCGCCCGGCCAGGGCTGGCGATACTCCGGCACCAACTTCATCCTCGCCGGGATGATCATCGAGGCGGTGACCAAGCGGGGCTGGATCGAGGAGCTGACCGCGCGGATCATCACCCCGCTCGGGCTGTCCACCACGATGGTGCCGGTGGGCACCAAGGCACTGCCGCCCGGTCACGTGCGCGGCTACCTGGGGCGGGTGGTCTACCTCGACGTCACGCAGATGTTCGAGCCCAGCATCGGCGGCTCCAGCGGCGGCATCGTGACCAGCGGCCAGGACGCCACCAAGTTCCTGCAGGCCCTGCTCACCGGCAAGGTCGTGCCCCCGGCGCGGCTGGCCGAGATGCTCACCCCGTACACGGGACCGGGCGCGCCGGAGATCGCCTACGGCCTGGGCATCAGCCGCTACCCGCTGCCCTGCGGCGGCGAGGCCTGGGGCCACAACGGACTCTGGCCCGGCTACGAGTCCAACGCGGTGGCCACCGCCGACGGCCGGGCCGCCTTCACCACGGTCAACGTGCTCGACCCCTTCGGCGGCGGCAGTGGCGGCAGCGCGCTGGCCAACGGCGGCGGCCCCGGCCTGCTGGCGAACGCCACCGTGACCGCGCTGTGCGACAAGAGCTGACCGCCGCGTCCCACGAAAGGACACCCCTGATGTCTCTGCTCACCCGTACCCGGCGCTGGGCCGTGGTCGCCACCGTCGCCGCCTCCGCCGCGGTGGCCGTGGCCCCCGGCGCGGTCGCCGCACCGCCCGCCTACGGCAAGGCGGCCGCGCAGGCCGCGGTCACCGCGCTGGTCTCCCAGCAGCGCGCGATGGGCTCCTCGGCCTTCCTGTTCGGCAGCGGCGCGGACTGGTCCGTGCACGCGGGCGCGGTCTCCGGACAGGAGAACCGGCCGATCGGCGACCGGGACCACTTCCGGATCGGCAGCCTGACCAAGATGTACGTCTCCACCGTGGTGCTCCAGCTGGTCGGCGAGGGCAAACTCGCCCTGGACACCGGGTTCGGCGCCTACCTGCCCGGCCTGGCCACCGGCACCACCAACGACGACACGAAGATCACCGTGCGGCACCTGTTGCAGCACACCACCGGCATCGCCGAATACCTCAACGTGATGGCCGCGCTGCCCACCAACTGGTGGCGCACCTATGACGTGACCGGGCACGCCAAGTCCGGGCTGAACCAGGGCTCGCAGTTCGCGCCGGGCAGCAAGTACAGCTACTCCAACACCAACTACATCATCCTGGGCCTGATCATCGAGAAGCTCACCGGACGCCCGGTGGCCCAGGAGATCGCCGAACGGATCCTGCTCCCGCACGGGCTGGGCGGCACCGGTCTGCAGAACGCGGGCCAGCAGCTGATGCCCACCCCCTATGTGACCGGGTACGTGGCGGTGCCGTTCGTGCCGGTGCGCATCGACTCCCGCTCACAGGACCCGACCATGGCCTGGGCGGCGGGCGCGATGTACTCCACCGCCACCGACACGGCCAAGTTCCTGGACCTGCTGCTCGGCGGCGCACTGCTGCCGCCCGCGCTGCTGACCGAGATGAAGACCCCGCTGCCCGGCGGCTTCTACGGACTCGGGCTGTCCACCTACGAGCTGCCCTGCGGGGTGCGGGTGTACGGGCACAACGGGGCCATCCCTGGGTACCTGACCTTTGGATTCCGCGCCGAGAACGGGCGCAAGGCGGTGGTGCTGACCAGCGTCACCCCGGCCGAGGAGCCGCGGGTCAAGCTGGCCTCGGACGCCGTGACCGCGGTGGTGTGCAGCTGAACGATCCGCTGCGGCAGGCCCGTGGACCCCGGTCCGCGGGCCTGCCGCCCGCCCACCCCGGATTGACCGCCGGAGAGGCCGCCTCCTATGGTCGGGCGCGCAGGGCGAGCGCGCGGCGGGGGTGGATGGTGCTGGAGGCGCTGGACCCCGGCACCGAGCACGGCCGGGTGTACCGGGCGCTGGTCTGCCTGCCGAGGGCCGGGGTGGCCGAACTGGCCACGGAGACCGGGATCAAACCCGACACGGTGCGGCGGCTGCTGCACGAGCTGGTCGCGCGCAACGTCGCGGTCGCCCTGGACGGCGGCGCGTGGGAGGCGCACTCCCCCGCCGAGATCACCGAATCGGCGCTGCGCCGGGACGCGGTGCGCCGGGCCGAGGCCCGCCAGTCCGGCACCGAGCTGGAGCGGCTCTTCCGGTTCGTCCGGCGCGAGGAAGGGCACTACGGCGCCCTGGAGGTGCTGGCCGACACCGAGCGGATCCTGGCCACCATGCAGCGGATGCAGCGGGCGGCCACCCAGGAGATGCGGATCATCGACCGGCCGCCGTACTTCGCCCAGCCCTCCTACTACGCCAACCAGGAGACCCTCCAGTTCGACCGGATGGCCGCCGGGGTCGGGTATCGCACCATCTACTACGAGTCGGCGTTCAACGACGGCACCATCCCGGACATCCCGCGGATGATCGCCGCGGGCGAACAGGCCCGCACCCTCAAGGAACCACCGATGAAACTGGTGATCGCCGATGACCAGCTGGCCGTGGTCACCCTGGAAGCCGAGGGCGGGCAGAGCGTGGTCGCGTTGCTGATCCGGCCATCGAGCCTGTTCACCGCGCTGTCCAACACCTTCGAGACGCTGTGGAAGCTCGCGGTGCCCATCTCCGCGGTCGGCGTGGACGCCCTGGAGGACGACCGGGACCGGGTCATCCTCACCCTGATGGCCAGCGGCGCCACCGACGAGGCCATCGCCCGGCGACTGGACCTGTCCCGGCGCACCGTGGTCCGCCGGGTGGCGATGCTGCTGGACCGCCTGGGCGCCACCACCCGGTTCCAGGCCGGGGTGCAGGCCGCCCGCCGCGGCTGGCTCTGAACACCGGCCGGGAAATGAACCCGGTGCTCCGGCGGTAGCAGCACTCCATACATTTTCCGCTGGATAACGCACTGGTGTAGCCGGGTTCGGTAAGGGCCGTTCCGTTACCGGGCACGCCCTAGACTGCGGCCCGTGCACCGTGGACAGGTCATCGCGCAGCGCTATCAGCTCACCGATCAGATCGGGTCCGGCGGGATGGGGATCGTGTGGCGGGCCACCGACCTCGAACTGGGCCGGGTGGTCGCGCTCAAGCGGTCCCAGACCGGCGACAATGGGCAAATTCGCCGCGAGGCGCGAATTGGCGCCGGATTGCACCACCCGCACGTGGTGACCGTGTTCGACGTGGTCCTGGACGGCGAGCAGCGCTGGCTGGTCATGGAGTACCTGCCCTCCCGCAGCCTGGCCGCGATCGTGGCCGAGGACGGGCCGGTGGATCCGGTGACGGCCGCGCGCATCGGGGCGCAACTGGCCGGGGCGCTGGCCGTCATGCACCGGCACGGCATGGTGCACCGCGACGTCAAACCGGCCAACGTGCTGCTCACCGAGGACGGCACGGCCAAACTCACCGACCTCGGCATCTCCCGCTGGTCCGAGGTCACCAGGACCAACAGCGAACAGGTCGGCGGCACCGTCGGCTACCTGGCGCCCGAGGTCGCCAACGGCGCGGAGGCGCTGGCCCCCTCGGACGTGTTCTCCCTTGGCGCCACGCTGTTCGCGGTCATCGAGGGCATCGGCCCGTGGGGCGGCGAGGAGCTGGGGCCGTACGCGCAGCTCCGGCGAGCCGCCGCCGGGGACCTGCAACCGGCCAGGCGCGCGGGCCCGCTGACGCCGGTGCTGACCGAGCTGCTGCAGACCGCACCCGGCGAACGGCCCTCCGCCGCACGGAGTCAGGAACTGTGCGCGGCCGTGGTGGCCGCCGCCGAGACCGGCGAGGCCGTGGTGGCGGCGGCCGTCCCGCCGACCGGCCGGAAACCCGCCTCGCGCCGGCGGCCGCTGCTGCTCGCGGCGCTCGCCCTGGTGGTCACCGCGGCCGTGGTGGTCCTCGCCTCGCAGTGGTCGGCTTTCTTCCCCGCGCCGGGCCCCCTCGCGACCACCGCGGCGGAGCGGTACGGGTGGGGGAACCCCAAGCAGCGCGCGGAGTTCAGCGCGGGCGTGGACGAGGGCTGGGACGTCGCGGACGCCCGGCCGGGCCGGGACGACAAAGGGCGGCGGATGAAGGACCGGGTGACCGTGCGGAACGACGCGCTCGTGCTCACCGGCCTGCCCAACGGCGACACCGGCTACCTCCGCGGCGGCCCCGGCCTGCTCCGCGGCCGGTGGGAGGCCAGGATCCGGGTGCCCAAGGGCTGCGCCTGCTATCGCGCCATTCTGACCCTGTGGCCCGCCGAGAATCCGGGCGTGGCCGGCGAGGAAATCGTCTTCATGGAAAACAAGAATGACGCGAACCGGCAGCACGTCCACTTTTTCCTCGCGCCACCGGGCGGAAAGGCACGCCTCGGCGGCGAACGCGATGTCGATCTCACCGAGTGGAACCACTTCGCGGTGGAGTGGTCGGAGTCCGGCGTCTTCGGTTACCTCAACGGCGAAGCGTGGTTCCAGCACCAGGACCCCGACAACATGCCGCGCAGGCCCATGGCGCCGACGATCAAACTGGATTTCGACCCGATCGCCGCACCCACGCCTGCCGAGGCGTCGATGGAGATCGACTGGATTCGCGAATACGGCCGGTGAGTCCAGGCAGGATAGGCTTGCCTAAACCCCGCTCGAATTGCGGGCTCCTGATACCGGTGGCAGGGTCGAGTTCGCCGAACTGATTCCCACCACGGAACACAGGAGCGGATATGACCACGCTGGAGAACCCGGCCATGCCAGCCGTGCACTCGTGCACGGTGAGCGGCTGTTCCTACAACCACGACGGGTGCCACGCCTTCGCCATCACCGTGCGCGGCGACAACGGCGCCGCCGACTGCGGCACGTTCATCCCGTTGAGCACCAAGGGCGGCCTGGAGAAGGTCGTGGCCAAGGTGGGGGCCTGCTCCCGCGTCGACTGCATGCACAACGCCTCGCTGGAGTGCACCGCGCCGAGCGTCCGGATCGGACCCGGCCAGGGCGAGCACGTGGCCAACTGCCTGACCTACCAGACCAGCTGAGTAGGCCGCCCCAAGTCCGCTCTCGTGCTGGCCGGTGCTCAGCCGGTCAGCACGAGCCGGAGCACGATCTCGTCCCCGTCGACCTCGCCGGTGGGCTCGAAACCCAGCCCGCGGTAGAACGGCCCCGGATTGCCCTCGCCCTGCTGGTGACTGGTCAGCAACTCGGTGCCCCCGTCGGCCCGGACCAGGTCGACGACCTGGGCGAGCACGGCCCGCCCGTAGCCGCGGCCCTGGTGCGCGGCGTCGATGAGCAGCCGCCACAGGAAGTACGGGCCGATGACGCCGGGCCTGCCGGGTGGCACGTTCCAGCTCAGCATCACGAACCCGACCGGTTCCTCGCCCGCGTAGACCGCCCGGTACCAGGGCTCGCCCTCGGGCGTGGCCGCGGCCTCCGCCAGCGAGGCGGTCACCGGGGCGACCAGGCGTTCCTGCGCGGGCAGCACGCGCAGGGCGCACACCGCGTCCCGGTTGTCCGCGGTGATCTCGACCAGGCGCACCCGGGCAGTCGTCATGGCGGCGCAGGCTAGCAGCAGCGGCCGGGGCGGCGGATCTGGTTCACTTCGGTGTGGCTTCTCATGGGGATGAATCTACGAATCCGGTGCTGCGCGCCGCCGAACCCGGCGACCTGCCCGGCATCGCCGCGCTCATGCGGACCTCGGTCCTCGACGTGTTCCCCCAGTTTCACGACCGGACCGAAACCGAGGCCGCGGCCCAGTACCTCACCGTGCCCGACCCGGTCCTCATCGAGGATGGGACCTACTTCGTGCACGAGGCCGCGGGCCAGGTCGTCGCCTGCGGCGGCTGGAGCAGACGGGACAAGCTCTACACCGGCTCCGGCGCCGCCCCCACCGACGACCGCCTGCTGGACCCGGCCACCGAACCCGCCAGGGTGCGCGCCATGTTCGTGCACGGCGACTGGACCCGCCGGGGACTGGGCCGGGCGATCCTGGCCAGGTGCGTGGCAGCGGCCCGCGAGGCGGGATTCCGGGACCTGGTGCTGATGGCGACCCTGCCCGGGGAGCCGTTGTACCGGGCGTTCGGGTTTCGCGAGGTGGAGCGGACCCGGGTGCCACTGCCCAACGGGGTGTTCCTGGGCGGGGTGTCGATGGCGTATCCGCTCTCCGGCTGACCCCGGGCGTCAGATGCCGACCGGGACCGCGTCGATGGTGAAGGTCGCGTCGCGGAACCTGCCGTGCAGTTCGCGCCGTCGCTGCTCGGCCTCCTCGCGGGTGAGGAACGCACCGATGCCGTGCGGGTCGCCGGGCTCGTGGTCGAACCGCGCGATGAGGACGTAGACGTAGCGGTAGCGGGTCCGGTCCGCGGTGGGCTGGCCGCCGGTGCGGACGGCGTGGATCAGTTCCTCGACGGAGGCCAGCGGGGTGCCGAATCCGCCGTGCCCGCCCTGGAGATCGGTTCGTGCCCAGGGTGGCGTCGGGGCGGGGTCGGCGAAGTGGCTGGGCTGACCGAGGTCCTGGTCCTCGTGCCAGCCCACGGCGCCGGCCACGACGTGGTCGGCGATGCCCTCGGCCGTCAGCAGGAACCGGCGCCGGTCCGGGCCCGCGGACCCGGCGGCGCAGTGGATCCGCAGCCCGCCAACGTAGGCCGCGCTCAATTTCATCTCGCTGACCTCGGCGAACACCAGGTCGATGCGGGTCCGGTCGCCGTCGCCGGGGCTGCGCAACAGCAGCCGGCAATGGCTGGCGGTGTAGTCCCACACCTGGAAGGTCCGGTCCGAGCTGAACAGCTCGGCGCCGGGGGTCAGTTCGCGGTCACGGCCGAGCCAGACGGTGGTGGGCACCGGCGGATCATCCGGCAGCGGCGGGCTCGCCGCGACCGGATTAGCGCCGCCCGCGCACCCCGGCCAGCGCCACCCGCCCCAGCCCCGCCAGGCAGGACCCCAGGAACGCCGCCTGGTCGTAGTAGTCCCGCCACAGCGTGATCCGCCCGTCCCGCACCACGAACGTGCCGCACACCCAGAACCGCGCGCTCCAGTCGCCGCGGCGGATGACGTCGAAGCGTTCGGTCAGCACCACCTCGCCGTTGGTGGCGATGTTGGTGATCTCCACCTCGCACCCGGTGTAGAGCCGGTGCAGCAGGCCGAACTGCCTGGCCACCGCCCGGGTGCCGCGGACGGCGGGCAGTGGCATGTTCTGGTAGCGGACGTCGGGGGCCAGGTGGTGCAGGATCGCCTCGACATCGCGGTGTTCGGTGGCCTTGAGCAGTGCGGTGACGACGTCGGCTGGGGCCTGCACGCGGGTCAGGCTATCCGGCGGGGTCAGCTGCCGGTGGCGCTGGGCAGCAGGGCCGGGCAGCCCGCGGTGACGTGGTTCTGGTCGTACTCGAAGTGCCATTCCTCGTTCTGGTACCGGCGGCACCAGCCCAGCGCGCGGCCGTTGCGTTCCACCCAGGCGGCCGAGGCCAGTGGCTGGATGTCCACCGCGATTCCCTTGACGTGCATGGATTTCTCCGGGGTCAGCACGTATCGGCTGGCCAGCGCGGCGGTGCCGAAGCGGCGGACCGCCTCAGCGAACTCGCGTTCCTGCTGGCCCACGCTGCGCTTGCCGTCATTGACGCACAGCTGCACCTTCGCCTCGGCCGCCTTCGCCCGCAGCCGCTGCCAGGCCTGGGCCACGTCCTCGCGCAGGCCGGTGGGCGGCTCGTCCAGGTACCGCTTGTCCAGCGGGCAGGGCGGGCCGGTCTCCGGGCCGGGAATGCCCTCCACCAGCGCCAGGGGTTCGCCGGGGATGGGGTCGGGCACCAGGCGGGCCTGGCCGGTGGCGCCGAGCGTGCCCACCAGCGCGATGGCCAGCACCAGGGCCAGGAGCAGGCTGGTCAGGGTGCGGCGGCGGCCGGGGGCGGGTTCGGTGGACACCGGGTCGAAACTACCCATTCGGCGCAGCAGGCCACAGTTTTGGTGTCCTCAGCCACAGTTCGCCGGTGCGCTACCGTCGGGATGTGGTCGAGGATGCCAGGCAGATCGTCGCAGCGGGCTACGACGTGATCGCGCAGGAATACCTGGACTGGAGCGCGCGCGTCCAGGGCGATCCGCGGTCGCGGTTCCTGGAGCTGTTGCTGGCGCGGCTCTCCCCCGGTTCCGAGATCCTCGACCTCGGCTGCGGCGCGGGCACGGCGAGGCTGGCCGAGCGGCACCGGGTGTTCGGGGTGGACCTGTCGGCGAAGCAGGTCGAGCTGGCCAGGCTGGCCGTGCCCGGCGCCCGGTTCGCTCAGGCCGACATGACCGATCTGGACGTCCGGCCCGGCAGCCTGGACGCGGTGACCGCCTTCTACTCGATCCTGCACGTGCCCAGGGCCGAGCAGCCCGCGCTGTTCGCCCGGATCGCCGGCTGGCTGCGGCCCGGCGGACTGTTCCTGGCCGCGCTCGGCGCCAGCGGCAGCAACGGGGTGGACGCGGACTGGCTGGGCGCGCCGATGTTCTTCAGCAGCCATCCCCCTGCGGACAACCGGGTGCTGCTGCGCGCGGCCGGGCTGCGGCTGCTGGTCGACGAGCCGGTCACCATGCGGGAACCGGAGGGCCCGGCCACCTTCCACTGGGTGCTGGCCACCCCCGCCGATCGCTGACCGGGACCTGTCCCGGGCGGCCGACCTAGCGTCCGCGCCATGACCACGAGAGCCTGCGCCGCACTCACCACCGCCGCCCTGCTGGCCGGCCTGCTGCTCACCGGCGCCCCCGCCGCCACCGCCGCCCGGCAGCCCTGCACGGTCAGCTGCCAGTCCCGCCTGTCCCTGCCCGGCGGCGCGCAACTCCCCTACCACGCCACCTATCCGCTCACCGGCGCGCCGGAGGTCACCGGCGCGGTGGTGGTCGTGCACGGCACCGGCCGCAACGCCCAGGGCTACTTCGACGGGATGGTCAAGGCCGCGGGCTCGCTTACCCAGCGCACCGCGATCATCGCCCCGCACTTCCAGACCGGCGAGGACAGTCCGGGCAGGCAGGACGCCTACTGGACCAACGGCGGCACCGGATCCTGGAAGGACGGCGGCAACGCGGTCCGCCCGGCCGGTCTCAGCTCCTTCACCGCCCTGGACCACATCCTGCGCACCCTGGCCGACAAGTCCCGCTTCCCCAACCTGACCAAGGTCACCCTGGCCGGTCACTCCGCGGGCGGCCAGTTCGTCCAGCGTTACGCCGCGGGCAGTTCCGCCCCGGCCGGACTGTCCGGCCTGGAGATCAGCTACGTCACGGCGAACCCGTCGAGCTACCTGTACCTGAACTCACGCCGTCCCGCGCTGGGGTCCTGCTCGGGGTACGACAACTACAAATACGGTTTGCGGCAACGGAATCCGTACATGTCCGAGCCCAGCGCCGAGCAGATCCGCGGCTGGTACAGCTCGCGCAAGGTGACCTATCTGCTGGGCGAGCGGGACACCGAACGGGACAGCTCACTGGACACCACCTGCCCGGCGGAAGCCCAGGGGCGCAACCGGTTCGAGCGCGGCAAGGCCTACCTCAACTCGGTCAGCGGCCAGTTCCCCGGGCTGCCGCACCGGATGGTGACGGTGCCCGGGGTGGGCCACGACTCGACGGCGATGTTCGGTTCCAGTCAGGGCAAATCGGTGGTCTTCACCGGCTGGTGAGCGACTACGGCGTCAGGCCGTTGAGCAGCGCGGTGTAGGCGCGTTTGGGTTGCAGGCCGGTGGTCCAGGGCAGGGCGTTGCCGGGCAGGGGCGGGTAGCGGTTGGCGTCGGCGGTGGAGCCGTAGCGGTCGGTGAAACCCCAGCTGGTGAACCCAGTGCAGTTGGGTTCCTGGCGGCACACCGCGATCCGCTCGCCGAACTGCTTGGCCTGCACCGCCTGGTCCGCAGTGGACACGTCCATTTCGGACACTCGCACCTTCAGTCCCAGTGCGGCCAGCGCGCGCACCTTCTTGCGGAAGGTCTCCGCGGGCACCCGGTCCGCGGCGTCGTACTCGTGACTCTGCAGGCCGACCCCGTCGATCGGCACCCCGGCCTGGCGCAGCTTCTTCACCAAGGCGTGCAAGGCGTTCCAGCGGCCGCCGTCCGCTTCGGCGCCGTACTCGTTGAGGTAGAGCACCGCGTCCGGGTCGGCCGCGCGGGCGGCGCGGAATGCCTCGGCGATGTAGTCCGCGCCCATGGCCTGGTACCACAGGTTGTGTTCCAGGCCGTCCGGGTTGTCCTGGTTGATCGGCTCGTTGACCACGTCCCATTCGGTGACCCGGCCGGCGAAATGTGTTGCCACCGCACGGATGTGCTCCAGCAGCACCGCGCGCTTGTCCGGCGCTGAACGCATCCAGGTGGGCAGCGCCTCGAACCAGACCAGGGTGTGCGCGTGCACCTTGATCCCGTTGGCGCGGGCGAAGTCCACCAGCGCGTCGGCCTCCGCGAAGGCGAACACCCCGCGAGTGGGCTGCAGGAACTGGGGTTTCATGTCGTTCTCGGGGGTGATCAAGTCGAACTGCTCGCCCGCGATCGCCCGGTACCGGTCATCGGCCACCAGCGGCGCGATGGCCAGCGCCGCGCCCACCCCGATCGGCCGGGCCAGCTTCTGTGCCCGGCCGCGCAGCGAATCGGCCACCGTGCCCTGTTTCCAGTCCGGGGCCTTGCGCACCCGCACCGCGCCGGTGGCGCTGAGCGAACGTAACGTCCAGCCGCCGCCGGTCTGGGCGTCCGCGCCGAACCACAGCTGCCCGCCGCCGAAGACCCCGCGCTCGGCCACCGTGCCCACCTGCCTGCCGCCGACGGCGAAGGCCAGGGTGGATCCGGTGCGGCGCAGCGTGATCGCCACCTCGCCACCCACCCCGGAGCCGAACTTCCTGACCTCCTTGGCCTTATTGGCCTTGCCGTCCCACACCGCGACCTCCAGCTGCCCGCCGACCAGGCCCAGCCGGACGCTCGGCGGTTCCTGCCGCCACTCGTCGTAGATGATCGGCGGTGCGCCGTAGAGCTGGAGGTAGGCGGATTTCCCGCCCGTGGCCGAGATTCCGGCGTCGAGCTGGAAGTCCCCGGAGACCTCCAGCCGCGGCCCGAGCAGGTTCACCGGCGGATTGGGTTGGAAGCGCTTTCCATCCGTGCCCACGATCCACCGGTCCAGCGCCGAGATCCGCACGCCCTGCCCGGTGACCTCGGCCCCGGCGAACCGCGTCCAGTCCTGTCCCGCGATCAGCTCGACCGGCGCCGCGGGTGCGGCGATGGCCGTCGCGCTGCTGCCGGTGAGTCCGGCGACCAGCAGGAGCGCGCCAACGATCCGTCTCATCGAACCTCCCATGTGGTGTGCGACGAACCAGTTCCGGGTCACTCCAGGGCGGCGACCCGCCTGGTGACCAGGTCGGTGAGCACCGAACGCAGCCCGGTGGCGACCGCGCCGGTGAGGATGGCGGCTTCGCCGAGCCGGGAGATCTCGATCTCGGGCGGGTAGGCGGTGAGCCAGGACAGCGCGGCCCGCACCGGCTCGGCCAGGAGGTCCCCGTTGAGCCCGATCCCGCCGCCCAGCACGATCAGGCCGAGGTCGACCACACTGGTCAGGCGGGCCGCGTGCTCGGCGATCCGGTCCGCCTCCCAGGCCACCAGGTCCAGCGCGCGCCGGTCCCCCGCCCGCGCCGCGGCCAGCACGTCCTCGCAGTTGACGAAGTCCGAGCGCTGCCACACCTGGGCCAGGAACGCGTCCGCGGCCGGACTGTCCGGCTGGAACCGTTGCCCCTCCGGCACAAAGTCGATTTCCCCCGCGGCCCCGTTCCGCCCCCGGTGCAGTTCCCCGCCGAGCACCAGCCCCGCCCCGACCCCGCTGCCGATGTGCAGGAAGGCGAAGTCCCGCACCCCGGCCCCGGCCCCCCGCCAGCCCTCGCCGACCGCGGCCAGGTTGATGTCGTTCTCCACCAGCACCGGACACCCCAGCGCCGCGCGCAGTCCGGCCGCGGCCGCGAACCCGTCCAGGTCCTGCTGGTTCGCCGAGTACACCACCCCGGTCCGCGGCTCGATCACCCCCGCGATCCCCATCGTGACCAGTTCGGGGGTCACTCCCGCCGCCGCCACCAGCTGATCGCGCAACCCGGCCACGGCCGCCAGCACCCGGGCCGGCCGGTGCCCGTCCACCAGCACGTCGATCCGGGCCAGCTCGGCCCCGTCCAGATCAGTCACCATGCCGCGCAGGTACCGGGTGCCCAGGTCCAGCGCGAGCACCGCGGCCGCCCCCGCTCTCGGCCCGAAGTACACCGCGCTGTACCCGGCGGCATCCTCGGGCGCGGCCACCTCCTCGATCAGCCCCGCCGCCAGCAACGCCTCGACGGCCCGCCCGATGGTCGGCTTCGAGGTCCGCAACTGCCGGGCCAGATCCGCCCTGGTCACCGGATGCGTCTGCCGCACCGCCCGATAGACGGCGTGCAGGTTCAACTCCCGGACCAGTGCCCCGGTCACCGCGCCTGTCGCCACACCGCACAAACTAGTAACGACGCGTTACCGGTGTCCAGCATTACTTTGCCGGACGCCTCAGCCCGGCAGCACCACCAGGTCCCTGGGGAAGCGCGGATCAATCTCGTAGTGCGTGTCGTACTGGCTGCTGAACCCGGTCACGCGCAGCCACTGCCCCACCCGCAACCGGCTCAGATCGATCCCGGTCTGGGTGTTCACGAAGATCGTCAATTCCCCGGACCCGTCGTCCAGGAAGACCTTCCGACCGTACGGTAGGTCGTCCAGCACCGGTTTGGTGATCCGCGCCAGCACCCGCACCAGGCGCCCCTCGGACACCTCGCCCACCCCGCCGGTGGCCCGCCACTGCGGCTGGGGCGGGATGCCCTCCCGGCCCAGGGTGACCGCGGCCGGGGTGGCCGGGACGAGGGTGAGCAGGCCGGAGCTGTTGGTGAGTGTGCCGGTGATCCGGGTGTGCCTGCCGGGCGCGACCTTGAGGTCGGTGGCGAGCTTGAGGTAGATGCCCGCGGTCCGGTCCTGGATGGCGAAACCCTTGTCGTAGAAGCTGGACTCGAAGGCTCCGGACGGGGTGGTCGCCACGCCGGCGACGGTGACGGTGCTGCCCAGCGGCAGCGCGCGGACGGCGGCGATGGGCTGGGCCGGGGCCGCGGCGACCGGGTTCGTGGCGGCGTGCGCGGGTGCGGCGGCGAGGGTGGTGACGAGCAGGGCGGCGGTGAGCAGGGGGCGGGCGATCCTCTTGCGGGTCAGGGCGACCATCTCCTCTCGGGGAAGTGAAGCGCCGCTCATCTTGGCCGCCCCGCCACCCGGGTGGCCACCCGACCTGCCGGTGTTTTTCCAGTAACCCCGGAAATGCGCCAAGCCCTTTTAACATGGCCCGCTGACCTGGCACTAAACGGCAAATTTTAGGCCAAACGGCGTATTGCTGACTACCCGAACAGGACGCACGCTTTCCCTGTTTGCTCATTCGCGGGTTGTCGGGGCTCGCACCACCATTCTGGGGAGATTCCGTGCAGCGTCGAATACTGACGCGCCGTACGCGCACGCGTGCGTTCCGCGCCATTGGCGTTTTCCTGCCCTTCCTCGCCGCGATCCTGGTGGCCACCGCGCTGCCCGCCACCGCGGCGCCCAAACCGGTCCCGCCCGCCGCCAGCGGCCAGGAAGCCCAGGCCAGTGCGGCCGACCGGGCCGCTCGGACCCAGCGCGAGGCGGCCAGGGCGCAGGCCGCAGCGGAGGATCCGTTCGGACTGAGCAACCTGGGCAAGCCGCGGCCGCGGCTGCCAGGGGATTCCCAGGCGGCCAAGGACGCCGCCGAGCAGGAATTGCGGGAGGCGTGCAACGGCATCGGCCGGGGGCAGGCCCTCACCCAGCAGGGCTGGACGCGCAACCGGTACCAGCAGTGTTTCCTGGGCAGCCGCAAGGCCGAATTGTGGCGGCGGGGTGGCACGCCGCCGCCGACTTCTCCGCTGGCCACGATGGAATTCGACTACAGCCTGCTGGTGATCTCCTACGACAACAGCCGCGCCATCGACTTCACCTTCAGCATGGACGATGTCGATCTCAAGGGCGGCACCATCCACGAGCAGACCGATTTCCGGGTCTGGATCGACGGCTGCAACGCCGACACGGTCCAGTGCACGCCCAGTGAGATCCGGACCAACGTGGAGTGGCGGGACAACCCCAAGCACACCTTCCGGATCACCTCCCCGGATACCGCGGGCGCCGGCGTGCACAAGATCCTCCGGCACGGCTTCGACCTGCGGATGCTCATGACCTCCCGGATGCCGGGTGTGGATCCGTGGGGCGAGGACGAGATGACCCGCTCGGTGCTGCGTTTCGACACCGCCGGGTCGGCGCTGAACAAATCCACCGGCACCGTGTTCCCGGACTTCACCCCGAGCTACGACCTGTTGCGCACCAGCGATCTGACCGTCACCGAGACCACCCGGCACATCCTGGACGCCCAGTTCCACCCGCGCCGGACCTATCCCAAGCACCCCGGCAACACCAAGAACGTGCCCGGCTACGACCGGCCGTTGCACCGGCTGATGGACAGCGCCAAACAGGGGCAGAACCGCAACGCCTCCAAGCTGATCTGCAACGAGCTGTGGGCTGGCCCGCGCAGTGAGAAGGACTGCGACGAGTACCCCTGGGCCTCCACCCAGGAGGGCGCCGCCACCGGCATCACCGATCCGGACCAGCCCGCCTGGCACGGTTCGGCCCGGCTGATCACCAACAAGGACAACCAGGCCGCGGGCAACCACTGGAACATCCACCTCTACAACGCCAACCGGATCCTGGACGGCGACGAGTTCCGGGTGAAGCCGGTGGACGACTGCGAGACCTGCGGCCGCCAGTTCCCGCCGCCCTACCTGCCGCGCTCCAAGGAAACCGACCGCCGGATCAGCGGCTCCTTCATCCAGCCCGACCTCATCGACGAGTGGACCGATCAGCAGCTCGCCGATGAGTTCGCGATGATGAAGCAGCTCAACATCACCCAGCTGGTGCTGCAGTGGACGGCGAACTCCCACGACAACCGGGAGAACGGCGCCAAGACCGCGATCTACCCGAACGCGCTCGGCGGCTACCAGCTGGTCACCAAGACCGATGTGGTGGCGCGGACCCTGCGCGCGGCCAACACCGCGGGCATCGACGTGTGGGTCGGCTTGCAGGTCAACGACTTCTGGTGGAAGACCTACGCGCGGGACCAGGGTTTCCTGGACAACGAGGCGACCATCGCCAGGGCACTGGCCAAGGAGCTGTGGAGCCGCTACGGCGACAACAGGTCCTTCCGCGGCTGGTACCTGTCCTTCGAGATGGACAACGTCAACTTCTCCGGGGCGGGCGACGAGGGCCGGATGATCGGCTTCTACCAGAAGGTCGTGCGGGAACTGCGTTTCCTCACCGGCAGCAAGCCGGTGGCCGTCGCGCCGTTCTTCAACGCGGTCAACCGGGCGCTGCCGGGCTGGAAGAACCCGCAGCAGTGGGGTGAGATGTGGACCAGGATGCTGCGCGAGATCGACCTGGACATCATCGCGCTGCAGGACGGAATCGGGGCCGGACATGGTGATCCGACCACCATCCACCCCTGGTACGCCGAACTGAACAAGGCGCTGGGCGCCGCCGACGCGCTGACCTACCTGATCTCGGACACCGAGACGTTCAAGATCGGCGCGTCCGGGCTGCAACCCACCTCCACCCAGGAGATCGTGGAGGCGATCCGGGCGGTGCAGGACCAGACCGAGGTGTTCTGGTCCTTCTCCTTCAACCACTACCAGTCGCCGCGCTCGAAGTTCGGCTCGCAGGCCTACCTCAACGGGTACCGGCGCTGGGCCGCGCTGAGCGACCGGGACGCGCCGGGCCTGGACCCGGAGAACCCGTCCCGGCCCGGCACGCTCACCGCCAGGGCCGAAGGCTCCCAGACCATCCACCTGAGCTGGGGTGATTCCAGCGATGGCACCAGCGGGGTGGCCGGGTACTTCATCTACCGGGACGACGAGCTGGTGGCCACCAAGATCAGTCCGCAGGGCGGGTTCACCGACCGCCAGCTCAACCCGGGTTCGCTGAACAAGTACCAGGTCCGGGCCTTCGACGGCTCCGGGCGGACCTCGGAGCTGAGCAACTACGCGGAGGCCGCCACCGAGGGCCAGAAGGTCTCGCAGGTCAACTACGCCCGCTGCGGAGCGGCCGACGGTCAGCGCGGATGTCCTTATCTGACCGGGAAACCGGCGGACAGCAGCTATCCGGACGACGGCGGCTACGAGCTGACCGACGGCAAGCACGGCCCGGCGCTCTACACCCCGGACTGGCAGGGCCGCAACGCCGCGGGCGTGTACTCCTTCATCATCAACCTCGGCCAGCAGCGCACGATCAACGAGATCACCAGCGGCTGGTTGCAGGTGCGGGAGGACTACGTGTTCCTGCCGGCCAAGGTGACCTACGCGGTGTCCTCCACAGTGGACGGTCACTACACCGAGGTGCCGTCGATCGACCTGCCGGCGGTCAGCGCCCGGTTGCAGACCAAGACCTACCGGTCGGTGAACCTGAATCTGACCGGTCAGTTCGTGAAGGTCACCGTGGACGGGTCCACCGCGTGGACCATGCTCGACGAGGTCGAGATCCGGGGCGACTGAACGGATCCGGGGCCGTCGGCGATCGCCGGCGGCCCCGGCCTCAGCCCGGCCAGATCCGCAGCAGGTAGCCCTCGGACCCGGCCAGCCGCGCCGCCAGGGCTTCCCACTCCACCGGGCCGAGCCGGCTGAGCCGGTGCGCCAGGTCGGCCTGCTGTCCGGCCATCTCCGCGCGTCCGGCGTGCCAGAAATCGGCCCGGTACGCTCCAGGGCCTTGGGGCAGCTCGATGTGCTCGATCGCGTCGGGCATCGCGTGCTGCCGCACCGCCAGCACGCCCTGCCGGGACCGGAATTCCAGGGACACGGGGCCGGTCCACTCCCGATCAGCCGGGGTCACCGCCGGGGCGTGCGGCCACACCTCCACCCGCACCGCCACCTGGATCAACGATTCCACGCACTGCACCACGATGATCCCGGTGTCCGCGCCCGCGATCCGCAGATGCGATTCGTCCAGGGCGGGCAGCAGGTCCGCCGGCGGGTCGTCGGGGCGGTCGGTGACCAGGAACATCGAGTCCACCGCCCAGACCAGGCCCGTGTGCGCCCGGTTCACCCGGTCACCGCGATCGCGTCGACCTCGATCAGGTAGCCGGGTGCGGCCAGGGTGGCCACGCCGAGCAGCACGTCCGCCGGTTTGTGCGCGCCGAACAGCTCTGCCCTGGCCGCCTCGATGATTGGCAGGTACTCCGCCCGGTGACCCACCACATAGATGGTGATCTTGGTGACCTGGTCCGGCCGGGCGTCCGCCGCGGCCAGCGCGCGGCCCAGGTTGGCGAAGACCTGGCGGGCCTGGGCGAGCAGGTCGCCGGGGTGGACCAGGTTGCCCTCGGGGTCGTCGGAGAGCTGACCGGCGATGAAGACCAGCCGGGTGCCGGTGGCGATGACGACGTGCGAGTAGGTCTCCGGGCGGTCCAGGCCCTCGGGGTGGACGATCTCCAGCGCCATCAGATCCCTCCGGTGTGCCGACGACCCGCCGAACCTACCCGTGCGCCGGGGTCCCCGGCCGGAGCTGCGGTAGAACCAGGGGCGTGGCCGACACCAGGAACGAGGTCAACGCGCCCGTGCACGGCATCGTCGTGCAGGCCCAGCGCATCGACCAGGTGGTGCTGCCCGGCCGCGCGCCCGAGGCACTGGCCGGACTGCCAGCGGCCCCGGAACCGTTCACCGGGCGGGCGGCCGAGCTGGCGGAGTTGGCCAAGCTGCTGACGCTGGGCCGGACCTCGGTCGCGGTGCTCGCCGGGCCGCCGGGGGTGGGCAAGACGGCGCTGGCGCTGCGGGCGGCGCACCAGGCGATGGCCGGCGGCGGGTTCCGCGGCGCGCTGTACGTGGACCTGCGTGGTCACGACGAGGGCGACCCGGTGACCGAATACGCCGTGCTCGGCGCGTTCCTGCGGGCACTGGGCACCAGCCCACAAGACATCCCGGCCGGTCTGAGCGGCCGCCGGAACCTCTACCTCAGCCGCACCTACCAGCTGACCGGACCGTTGCTGGTGGTGCTGGACAACGCGGCCTCGGCCGAGCAGGTCCGCGGGCTGGTGCTCGGCAACGGCTGGCATCGCTGCCTGATCACCAGCAGGCAGACCCTGGCCACGCTGTCCGGGGCCCGGCAGTTCACGGTGACCGAACTGCCGACCGAACGGTCGGTTGAGTTGCTGGCGGCCACGCTGCTCGCCGCCCGGCCCGGGGACAAGCGGGCCGCCGAGCGGGCGGCCCTAGCAGAGATCGCGGTGGCCTGCGGGCAGCTCCCGCTGGCGCTCACGGTGGCCGGGGCGATCCTGGTCGACGATCCCGGCCGACCGGCCCAGGACCTGGCCGACCGGCTGAGCAGTGAGAACCGGTTGGCGCAGCTCACCTTTGGCGAACTCGACGTGCGGCTGGCGTTGCGGCACTCCTACCAGCGGCTGCCCGAACCCGAGCAGTGGCTGTTCCGGGTACTGGGCCTGCACCCGGGGCCGGTGATCGCGCCCGAGGCCGCCGCCGTGCTGTGCACTGGCACCGCCGCCGAGACCGAGACCTGGCTGGCCGGGCTGCGGCGGGCGCACCTGATCACCCCGGACGGCACCGGTTTCCGGCTGCCACACCTGCTCCGCGAGTTCGCCGCCGAACTCCGGGCCGCCGAGGACGCCGCGGACACGGTGACGGCCGCGGTGGCCCGGCTGGTCCGGCACTACCGGCTCGCCGCACAGGCCGCCGACGCCACCACCCGCAAGCGCGGCGGGCGGGCCCGTCCGGAACAGGCGCTGCGCTGGCTGGACGAGCACCGCCTGGTGCTGACCGCGATCGTCGAACTGGCGCACGCGCACGAGCTGGACGAGGACACGGTGGCCCTGGCCCTGGCGTTGCGGCACGTCCTGGAACTGCGCGGCAGGCAGGACGACTGGGTGCAGACCCACCTGCTCGCCACCACCGCCGCAGGCCGATCTACCGACCGGTCGGTAGCGGCGCGGGTGGCGATCAGCCTGGGTGACGCCTACCGGCTCGGCGGCCAAGCACACCTGGCCGCCGACAGCTACGGCGCGGCGGAGATCCTGTGCACCATCCTCGGCGACACCGGCGGCGCGGACGAGGCCGTGGACCGGCTGATGAGCCTGACCAGCCAGGAGAGCAGCCGCACCGCCCTCGCGATCACCCACTTCCAGGCCGCGGTCACCACCTACCGGGACCGCGGCGAACAACGCCAGCTGGCACACGCGCTGGAACACCTCGGCCGCCTGTGGGGCCGTACCCACGCGAGCGAGGCCCTGGACTGCCACGAGCAGGCCCTGGCGATCTTCACCGACCTCGGCGACCGGCTCGGCCAGGCCCGCTCCCGGCTGCACCAGGGGGTGTTGCGCCAGCAGTACGCGGAACGCGCGGCGGCCGCCGACTGCTACCGCGCGGTGCTGGACCTCATCGAGTCACCGCACCGGTACCGCGCCCTGGCCCGGTTCAACCTCGGCCTGCTCGCCCTGGCGCGACACCGGCCCTGGCGGGCCCGGCGACACTGGCGGGCCGCCACCGCCGAGCTGCCAGCCGGGAGCCGGGCCCTGCCCCGGATCCACCCGATCCGCTGGTGGCGCAACCGGCGACTGACCAAGCGGTTGCGGCCGCAGGTCGCCGAGTACGTGGCCGTGCCGGTGGCCCTGGTCGCCGCCAGGGACCTGTGGCCCACCGTGCCCGCCGACCCCGGCGAGCAGACCCTCGCCGCGGACCTGTCCGGCAGCGGCGGCGAACCGGACCGCCCGGAGCGGGAACAGGCTCCAGCCCGGCAGCCGGTGTTCGACCTGGGCGGCCTGGACAGTGGCGGCGACGGCGGAGGTGGCGGCGACGGTGACGGCTGCGGCGGTGGTGGCTGCGGCTGCGCCCCGGCCGGGGACGACTATCGAGAGTTCAATTGATCACCACCCCAGGTCCGGGCACTCGATAGGATCCCGCGCGAGGGGGACCACGCTGTGCGGATCTACGGTCGGGACGAGTCGCTCCGCCTACTAGCCGGGACGCGGAGTGGCCTGGTGATGGTGCGGGCCGATCCCGGGCTCGGCGTCAGCACCCTCCTGGAAGCCGCCCTGGCCGCGGCCCGCGCCGAGGGCCTGCCGGTGCGCCGGATCCCGGTGCTGCCCACCGGCCTGACCACCCTCTCCGCCGGCCTGCCCGACTGGCCACAACTCGCCGTGATCGTGGTCGACGACCTGCACCGGGCCGATGACGCCACCCTGCTCGCCCTGCACGAACTCGCCGACCGCGAACTGCGCGTCATCACCGGCCGCCACCGCGGCCACACCCCGGCCCGCTTCGCCGCCCTGGACCGGATCGCCCTGGTGCACGACCTGGAACCGTTGTCCAGGGACGCGGTCCGGGCCATCGCGGGCGAGTCGCCGCTGACCGAGGCCGCGGGCGGCAACCCGCTACTACTGTCCACAGTAGACAGTCCGGACCGGGCGGAGCGGGTCGCCGCCTGGGCCACCGAACTGGCCGGACCGGACGCCACCCTGCTGCGCTGCGCCGCACTGCTGGCCGAACCGGCCACAGTGGACGAACTGGGCGCGGTGAGCGCGCTGACCGCCGCCGAAGTGCTGGCCGGACTGGGCAGGCTGACCGCGCTCGGCCTGGTCCGGGAACGCGCCGGCCAGGTCTGGCTGCGCTATCCGCTGGTCCGCGCCGACCTGGCCAGCACCTCGGTCGGCATGCGCGGCCAGGTCGCCAGGGCACTGGCTCGCCGGGGCAGCGCGCCGACCGCGGTGGCCGAGCAGCTCGCCGGGCTGCCGGTGACCGCCTGGACGGTGTCCTGGCTGGTCCGGCACGCCGACCGGCTCGCCGCCGCGCCCACCCCGGCCGCGGTCGAACTGCTCACCCAGGCCGTGCACTGGCTGCCACCCGGCGCGGCCAAACTGCACCCGCTGCGCGCCGCGCTGGCCGAGGCGCTGCTGTGGTCCGGACACCTGGAGCGGGCAGGCCGGGTCGCCGCCGCCGGACTCGCCACCCGGGTCGCTTTGCCGCTGCGCCAACGGTTGCGGACCACCCTGGCCAGGGTCGGCCTGGCCCGGCTCGACCCGGACGCGGTGCTCGCCGCACTCGGCCCCGAACGCCGGGACGGACCCCTCGCCGCGATCGAGGCGTTCGGCTGCCTGCTCGCCGGCGACCTGGCGGGCGCGATCGCCGCGGCCGGGCACGCCGAGGCCACCGCCGCCGACCACCCGGTCGTCGCGGTCGCGCTGCTCAACCTCAACGCCATCGGCAAACTGCTCGGCCGCGACCTGGCCGGCGCCCTCGAACTCCTCGAACAGGCCGAGGCCAACCTGGACATCGAGGTGCTCGACCCGGCGCAATGGCTGCTCGGCAGGCTGATCCGGGGCACCGCGGAAGACCTGCGGCAGGACCCGGAAGCGCTGAAAACCCTGGCCGCCGCCCGTCCGGTGGCCGCCACCCTGGGCGCCGGTTACCTGGCCTGGCAGCGCACCGCGTGGGCGCTGGCCGCGTTCAACCGCGGCCACTGGGACGAGGCCGTGGCCGAGGTCGACAAGGCCCTGGCACCGCCGGGCGACGCCTACGGCATGGCCCGGCCACTGCACGGACTGGCCGCGATCATGGCCATGCACCGCGGCAACCTGCCGGCCGCCCGCGAGCACGTCCGCCGGGCCGAAGCCACCGCCTGCCGTGGCGTGGCCGCCTTCTACGAGCACAACGTGCTCACCGCCCGCGCCATGCTCGCCGACCTGGAAGGCGATTCCGCGCTGGCCCTGGAGCTGGTGCGCACCCTGGCCGACGGCGGAGCGGGGGTGCACCACGGGCACTCGGTCACCGGGGTCGGCGCCAGGGTGGTGCGGATCGCGGTCAACGCCGGGGACAAGGCACTGGCGGCCAGGATGGTGGCCACCATGCACCGCTGGACCAGCGACGACTCGGTCGGCCAGCGCGGCGCGCTGCTGTACTGCCAGGGCATGGTCGACGGCGATGTGGACCTGTTGCTGGCCGCGGCCAAGGAGTTCGCCGAGCACGGCTCGCCCATCGCGGCCGCCCGCGCGGGCGAGGACGCGGCCAGGGTGCTGGCCGCCTCCGGCGAACCCGAGGCCGCCCGCGCCGCCTACCAGCAGGCCATCAGCCACTACACCGGGCTGGCCGCCACCGGCGATATCGACCGGGCCACCGCCGCGTTGCGCGCGCACGGCGTCCGGCGCGGCGCGACCGGGCCCCGGCGCAGGCCCAAACACGGCTGGGCGGCGCTCACCGAGGCCGAGTACCGGGTGGCCGAACTGCTCGCCGAGGGCCGCAGCAACCGCGAGGTCGCCGACCGACTGGTCGTTTCGGTGCGCACGGTTCACTCGCACGTGTCCCGGGTGCTCGCCAAGCTCGGGTATGCCACCCGGGTGGAAGTCGCTCTGGGTTTCCAGCGCCGCGACTGAGTGACCGCCCGCCTGAACCGGGTGATATCGGCACTCCTACCGATGTTTTCCCGCACTCGCACTGGTGTGCTGTCCCCCTGTTTCAACCCAAGGGGAGAAAAACGCATGTCCCGCCTACGCAAGTCCGTCCTGCTGGTGGTGGTCGCACTGGTGGCGACCCTGGCCGGCGCGCCAGCCAACGCGAGCCAGCTCTGGCGCCCGTGGTTCACCTCGGGTGACGGCATCGACGTGCTCAACGTCGCGCACACCACCGACCGCTCCACCGTGGTCAGCATCAACACCGGCGCGGTGGACAAGAACACCACGCACTTCCGCCAGTCGCACGACATCATCGTGACCCTGCCCGAGGGCCACAACCCCAACCTGGCCTACCCGGTGCTCTACCTCTACCACGGCCGTGCCCAGGGCCCCGGCAACTGGCACCGCGAGGCCAACGTCGAGGCGATCACCGCCGGATTCCCGTTCATCGTGGTCACCGCCGAGGCGGGCCGCGGGGGCTGGGCGACCAACTGGGTCAACCAGTCCGCGGGCGTCCAGCAGTGGGACACCTTCCACCTGGACCAGCTGATCCCGTTCATCGACCGCAACCTGCGCACCATCCGGGAACGCGAGGGCCGCGCCATCGCGGGCTTCTCC
Organism: Crossiella sp. CA198; assembly: GCF_052078295.1. Lineage (NCBI taxonomy): Bacteria > Bacillati > Actinomycetota > Actinomycetes > Pseudonocardiales > Pseudonocardiaceae > Crossiella > Crossiella sp. CA198. The sequence continues at coordinate 59,011 of NZ_JBQJIM010000020.1, read as the reverse complement.
ATGGGCGCCTTCACCGCGATCCGGCACGCCGTGCACCGCCCGGGGCTGTTCCGCATGGTGGTCGGCTTCTCCGGCGGCTACAACCTGGAAGACCCGCGGATGCGGGCCGCGGTCACCGTGCCCATGCCCTCGATGGGTCTGCCCGCCGACGGCCCGTTCGGCGGCCCGTTCGACCCGTCCTGGAACTTCAACAACCCCTGGCACCGGGTCGGCGGGCTGCGCGACATCCACACCGTGCTCTACGCGGGCACCCGGCACGACGACCTGCTTGAGGCTCAGGCGCACCGGCTGACCTATGAGTTCCACCAGCACCTGCTGGCCAACGGCATCCACAACAGCTGGATGGTCGAGATCGACTGCGGGCACAACATCGTCTGCATCGGCGACCTCGGCCTGCGCCGCGAACTCCCGACCATGCGCAACGTGCTCTGGGGCCCGAGGTAACCACCGCCTGACCCTGCCCGGAATCGGGGTCAGTCAGGAACCGGGCGTAGCCGCTGCCTCGGCTACGCCCGGTTCGGCGTTCCCGTGGTTCCCGCCCAGTTGGGCCAACTGGTACGCCGATTTTGGCCAAGTCGGCGTACCAGTTGGGCCAAGTGGTGCGGGAGTGTGCAGCAGCCAACTCGGCGTAAGCAACTCGGGTTGACTAAGTTCGGATTAGTCAACTACGGTTGCTTATATGTCCGATGCCCCGCTCCCGGCCTCCGCCGAGCCCGCCGACCGACTGGCGGCCGTGGTGGCCTTGCGCCGACTGGCCGACCAGCTGGAGGACGCCGCGGTCGAGGAGGCCATGCGGGCGGGCTGGGGCTGGCCCCAGGTCGCCGAGGCCCTCGGCATCACCCGGCAGGCCGTGCACAAGAAACACGCCCAGCGGCTCATCGCCGCCGGGGTCACGCTGAGGAGACGCTGATCATGAGCGCCATCGACCACTACCTGCAACGGATCATCCTGCGCGGCGCCGAGGAGGCCCAGGCCGAGGCGGGCAGCACCATCGAGGCCCAGCACCTGTTGCTGGCCATCGCCGCCGAACCCGATCCGGTGCTCGCCGCCGCCGGCCTGGACCGGGCCGCGATCCGGGCCGCCCTGGACACCGAGTTCGCGCACAGCCTGGCCGCCGCCGGGGTGGACCGCGCCGCCTTCGACCTGCGGTCCACCCCGAGCCCGGACCGGCCGACCAAGGTCGGCGCCACCGCGAAACTCGCCCTGGAACGGGGTTTCGCCAGGGTCAGTCGCAAGAAGGACCTGCGGCCCGCGCACATCACGCTCGGCGTGCTGCTCGCCGAGGTCGGCACCGTGCCCAGGGCGCTCGCGCTGGCCGGGATCGACCGCGCCGGACTGACCGAGCAGCTCAGTCGCCACACCGCCTGAACCCGAGAGGAACCCATGCAGCTCCAACCGGTCCTGGACCGCGCCGTCACCGAGGGCGGAGTGCCCGGCATCCTGGCCGAATCCCACTCCGCCGACGGCAGCCAGTTCGCCACCGCGGGCACCGCCGATACCAGCACTGGCGGTAAGCGCTTACCAACGCACCGCTTCCGCATCGGCAGCACCACCAAGACCTTCGTCGCCACCGTGCTGCTGCAACTCGCCGCGGAGAACCTGCTCACCCTGGAGGACACCGTCGAGCACTGGCTGCCAGGACTGGTGCGCAACGGATCCGCGATCACGCTGCGCCAGTTGCTCAACCACACCAGCGGTTTGTTCAGCCACACCGACGACCAGGCCGCGCTGAGCAGCAAGGATCGTTACACCCCAACGGAACTCGTCGCGGTCGCGATGGCCCACGAACCGAACTTCGCCCCGGGCACGGGCTGGGGTTACTGCAACACCAACTACGTGCTCGCCGGACTCGTGATCGAGGCCGTCACCGGGGACACCCTGGCCGGGCAGCTCAGCAAGCGCATCACCGAACCGCACGGACTCACCGCCACCTACCAGCCAGGACCCGAGGACGAGACCATCCGGGGACCGCATTCGCGGCACTACACCAAGCTGTTCCAGACCGATCCGGCCGCGCCGATCCACGACGCCACCGACCTCGGACACACCCCGTTCTGGGCCAGTGGGGACATGATCTCCAGTGCGGGCGACCTGGCCCGGTTCTTCGGCGCGCTGCTCGCCGGTCAGCTGCTTCCCCTTGACCGGCAACGGGAAATGTTCGACACGGTGGCCGCGCCGAACTGGATCCCGGACGCCGAGTACGGCCTCGGCATCTCCTCGATCCGGCTGCCCGGCGGCACGGTGTGGGGCATGGGCGGCGCGATCTTCGGGTCCTGGTCCTACACCTACGGCAGCCGGGACGGCTCGCGGGTGGTGTCGACCAACGTCAACGGCGACTGGGCCGAGCACCCCACTGGTTCGCCGCTGGGCATCGTCACCGAAGTGATCTCCACTCAGCTCTGCCCCGCCACCCGCTGAACCGGTAGCCTCCCACTCCGCCCAGCGTGAAGGAGGCCCCATGGCCGTGCGACTCCGCGCGTGCTGCGCCGGAACCACCCTGCTGCTGGCCGTGACCGCGCCGCCCGCCCAAGCCGGGCCCGCCAGCTTCTACCTCGACCCAGTACACGGCTCCCCCGCCAACCCCGGCACCTCCGCCGAGCCCTGGCGCACCCTGGAGGAGGTCCTCGCCTCGGGACGCGCGTTCGCCGCGGGCGACATCCTGTACCTGCGCACCGGAAACCACGGCAACCCGGTCGTCCACGGCGGCGTTGCCACGGGCAGCCGCACCATCCGGGCGCAGGCGGGACACACCCCGCGGCTGCGCGGCCTGCGGTTCCAGCCGGGCGCCACCGGGTGGACGGTGTCGGGGGTGCTGGTGTCGCCCGCGGAGGCGGGTGGCGCGTTGGGCACCGGCACCCTGGTCCAGTTCGACAGTGGCGCCACCGGCAACACCCTGCGCGACTCCCAGCTGCGCGCGGCCCCGGACGCCGTGGCCGCGGAGTGGGGCAACAACGACTGGGTCGACCGCAGTGGCACCGCGGTGCTGGTCGCGGGGGCGCGGAATCTGGTGCTGGACAACCGGATCCGCAATGTCCGCAATGGAGTCATGGTGGAGCGGACCTCCAAGGCGGGGGCGGGCGGGACCGGGACGGTGGTGCGCGGCAACCGGGTCGAGCACTTCTGGGAGGATGCCTTCCGCTGCAAGGTGAGCGGGTGCGTGGTCGAGTACAACCGGGCGGTGAACAGTTACGCGGTGGTGCCGCCAGGGATGGAGGACGATCCGCCGCACCGGGACATGTTCCAGAGCTATCGTGGGGATGGCAGCTTCACCGAGATCGCCGATGTGGTGTTGCGCGGCAACGTCTTTCTCAGCCGCCAGGGCGCCAGGTACACCCGGATCCCGTTCCAGTACAACGGGAAGTACACCACCCAGGGCATCGGCTGCTTCGACGGCCCGTACCGGAACTGGACCGTCGAGAACAACGTGGTCCTGGTCGAGGTCGGTCTGGCCCTTGCCCTGTATGGGATCGACGACAGCCGGATCGTCAACAACACCGTCGTGCCCGGTCCGCTGGGCAATGCCAGTGAGTTGCGGATCATGCCGGAGAAGGGCGGGAATCCGGCCGAGCGCAACGTGATCCGCAACAACCTGGTACACAAGCTCAACATCGGCGCGGCGGTGAACACCAGGCAGAGCAACAACATCACCGTCGGCACGGCCTACGACAGCTACTTCGTCGACCACGCCACGCACGACGTGCGCCTGAAGCCGGGCAGTCCGGCGATCGACGCGGGCACCCCGCTGGACGCGCCGACGATCGACGCCGGCCGGCAGTCTCGCACCCTGCCGTATGACGTTGGGGCCTATGAGTTCTGAGCTTCCAGGGTGCAGCGCAGGAAGTCCCGCACGACCGGGTTCGCCTCGGCCGCGGCGGTCCACGCGACGCCGACCACGCTGGGGCTCACCCCGGTGACCGGCCGGTAGACCACGCCGGGCCGGGCGTAGAACCGCGCACTGGATTCGGGGGCCAGGGCGATGCCGTAGCCGTTGGCGATCGCGCTGAGCCAGTCGTCGGCCAGGTCGGTGACCGCGCCGATCCGCACCGGGTGGCCCTCGCGTTCCCCGGTGGCCAGCCAGTAGTCGCGCCACCAGCCGGTTTCGGCGGGGGCGGCCACGAACGGCTCGTCCCACAGCTCACGGAAGTCGATCTCCGCCCGGTCCGCCAGTGGATGGGTCGCGGCCAGGGCGATCCAGCGTGGTTCGGTGCACAGCTCGGCCACCCTGAACGCCTCCTGACCGGGAAAAGGCAGGCGCAGCAAGGCGATGTCCACCTCGCCGGTGGCCAGTCCCGCGGTCGGGTTGGACCAGGATGCCTGCCGCATGTCCACCCGCCAGCCCGGCCGTACCGCGCTGAACCCGGCGATGATCCGCGGCGTGGCCTCATTGGCCGCGCTGGCGATGAACCCCACCCGCAACACCCTGGCCGCCCTGCCCGCCACGTCCCTGGTCTCGCGCAGCACCTCGTCCCACCCGGCGAGCAGGCCGGGCACCCGGTCGGCCAGGGCCTGGCCCGCCTCGGTGAGCGCCATCCCGGCCCGGGACCGGATGAACAGCGCGAGCCCGAGCTGGTCCTCCAGCCGCCGGATCTGCTTGGTCAGCGCGGGCTGGGACACGTACAGCCGCTCGGCCGCGCGGCTGAGCGTGCCGTGCTCGGCCACAGCGGCGAAGTAGCGCAGCAACCGCAGGTCCACGTCCATGCCATCAGGTTATGGACGTGGGTATTGGACGCGCACCCGGACTCGCCGGGAACCTGGAGGTATGTCCACCGCCTACCTGCTGCTCGCCCTGGCCACCATCCTGGTCAACACCGCCGCCGCCATCGCCGACTTCGCCGGAGCCAAGTTCGTGCGGGCCAATTCCAGCGAACTGAACCTGCCCGGCTCCTGGATCCTGCCCCTGGGCGTGCTCAAGGCAGCGGGCGCGGGCGGACTCGTGCTCGGCCTGCTCGGTGTCCGCGGGCTCGGCCTGGCCGCGGCGATCGGGCTGACGCTGTTCTTCCTGGGCGCCTGCCTGGTGCACCTGCGGGCCAGGGTGTTCCACAACATCGCCGCGCCACTGGCCTTCCTGGCCCTGGCGGTGGCCACGCTGGTGCTGGACCTGGCCCGCTGACTCAGCCGGGCGCGACGAGCACCACCGCGGTCCGGTTGCGGGCCGCCGCGTCCGGGCCGCGGAACGGGGCCTCGGCCTGTTCGGCGGTAGCCACGGTGATGGCGCTCAACGGCAGTCCCGGCCCGGCCAGCACCGCGGCTGCCGCGCTCGCCCGGCCCAGCGCCACCGTGGACCCACCACTGGCCGGTCCGCCGGGCAACGCGACCCCGTGACCCAGCACGGTGACCCGCACCGCCGCGCCCCGCAATCGCTGCGCCCACTCGGCCAGGGCCCGGCGACCGGCGGCGGTGAACCGGTTGCCGCCCGGCTGGAACAACCCGTCCTCGAACACGATCCGCAGTTCCCGCTCGGCCCGGCGCACCTGGATCCCGGGCGCGGCAAGGGTTTCGGCCAGCTCGCCGAGCCGCGCGGCCAGCCGGGGATCACCGGCGGCGGAGGGCCTCACCACGCCAGAGGTGACCGGCGGACTGGACGTGGCGGTCGCCATCGGCGTCACCTCGGCCTGGCCGGACAAGCCGATCGGCAGCACCACCGCCGCGGCGAGGACCAGCACCGCCGCCGCTCCACCCAGCGCGAGCACCGGCACCGGTTTCCGTCGCCGCCTGCCCTCGGTGATCTCCGCGATCAACGCGCACCCGGCCAGTGCCGCCGGATCCTCGGGCCGCAGGTCCAGGACCCGTTTCCAGGCCCGGTCCGCGGCGGCCAGGTCGCCGAGCTGGGCGTGCACCCGCGCCTGTAGATCCAGCACCACCGGCTGGTCATCCGCTTGCGCGGCAAGCACTTTCAGCGCCTCGCCATGCTGGCCGGCGCGGGCCAGCGCGGCGGCTTCGGCGGCGGCCAGGGCGGCGGTCAGTTCGGTCAGCGCGGCGGTCATCGCTTGCCGCCCAGGCCGTTGCGGCTCTGCACGCCGCCGCGCGGGTCGGCCATGGTGGCAGGCATCAGCCCGCGCAGGCGCTGGTTGACCCCGGGCAGCGCGCCGAGGTCGTTGCGGGCGATGGCCTGCTCGCCTTCCCTGATCAGTTCCCGCGCCCTGGGCCGGGAGGTGAGTTGGTGCGCGTTCTGCCGGAAGTAGTGGAACACCTGGATGTCCAGGGTGCCGTCCCGGCGCAGCAGCAGGATCTCCAGGTCGCCCAGGCGGGTCAGCAGTTCCTCGACCGCGGCCGGAGCGCCGTCCCTGCGGGCGATTTCCGCGCGGCGTTCGATCTCGGCCAGTTCGGCGCGGTCCTCGGCGTCGCCGAGCTGGCGGACCATCTCGCGCAGCGCGCTGATCGCGGTGGTCAGCTCGGCCAGGAGGGCGGGCAGCCGGACGTCGGTCTCCACCTCGTCGAGCACCGCCTGGATCTCACGCAGTTTCTGATCGGCGGCCGCGGCACTGCCCGCGCTGGTGTGCGCGGCCCGGACCTCGCCCCTGGCCAGCTCCAGCTGCTGTCCCTGCTCCAGTTCGGTCAACCGGGTGCGCGCGGCGGAGGAGCCCGCGCGGTCGGCGTCGGCCCGCAGTTCGGCCAGCCGGGTCTCCACCTCGGCCTGCGCGCGTTCCAGTTCGGCCACCTCGGGCGCGCGCACCGAGGACAGGTCGATCTGCGCCTCGAACTGCTCGTCCACCAGGGGAACCTCGGCGATCACACCGACCCTGCGGTTCTCGTCGACCTCGAAGGTGATCTCCACATCGGTGCCCATGGGCAGGTCCAGTCGCACGTCCCGGGGCCGGATCTCGATCATCCCGACCCGCATGTTCCGGTCCGCGCGGCCGCGTTCGCCCTCCACGATCGGGATCCGGATGAGCGCCTCGGCGTCGGTGCGGCGCAACGCCACCGTGGTCTGGAAGGTCTCGTGCGCGACCGCGGGCAGCCGGGCGCCCTTGACCAGCATGGCGTGGAAGGTCCCGTCGGCCTGGCCGAGGCCGAGGGAGTTGGTGAGCACGGTGCCGCCGGGCTCGTTGAGCCAGTGCCGGATGCTGATCTCCTTCGGCGCCACCGTTTCCCGGTGGCCTGCCGGGTTGATCAGCGAGACGGTGAAGGTGGAGGTGGTCTGCTCGCCGAGCACGACCTCGGTGAGGAAGCCGCCGTCGCTGTCCAGGGTCAGGTTCGGGGTGCGGAACGGCGGTTGCCCGGCAGGGTTGTCCAGCACTGCCTCATAGCCCGTCCAGTCCATTGTGGAGGGTGCGAGGAACCGTCCGGCCACGGCGACCTCGGTGAGGCCGGTGGTGCGCGGGTAGTCCGCGTCCAGGGTGAACTGCCCGGCCACCGGCACCGCGGGCGCCCGCTCCGCCGCGACCGTGCTGGCGAAGACCGCGGCCCCGCGCGCGACCACGGTGGTGGGGTCCTGGCTGTGGTCGAGTTCGATGCCCAGGCCCAGTTCCGGATCGGCCAGCCTGGCCCGCAGGCCGGGCGCCAGGGTCGCGCCGCCGACCAGCAGCAGCCGGTCGATGTCGTCGGTGTCCAGGTTGGCCTTGCTCAGCGCGCCGCGGCACAGGTTGATCGCGTTGACGTAGTAGGGCTCGGCGATCCGGTCGACCTCGTCCCGGCGCAGGGTGAACTCGAAGTTCTCCTCGCTGCCGTCAGCCAGTTCCAGGTCGACGTCCAGGGTGGCGGTTTCGGTGCGGGACAACGCGATCTTGGCTTCCTCGGCCACGTGCTTGAGCTTGGCGAAGTTGCCCAGCCAGGCATTGTTGTCCCTGGTGAATGCCTTCAGCCGGAACTCGCGGGCGGCGGCGGGGGCGAGCACCTGGTCCACGATGGCCCAGTCGATGAGCTTGCCGCCCAGGTGCGGATCGCCCGCGTGGTCGAGCACCCGCAGTTCGCCTTCGTAGGTGCTGACCACGGCGGCGTCGAAGGTGCCGCCGCCGAAGTCGAAGACCATCCAGTAGGCGTCCTCGCCCGCGTTCTGGAAGCCGTAGGCAAAGGCGGCCGCGGTCGGTTCCTGCACCAGCGGGCAGGCGCCGAACCCGGCCAGTGCCGCGGCCGCGCTGGTGGCCTCGTTCTGGTGCAACCGGAACGCGGCGGGCACGGTGATCACCGCGGCCGCCGGGGGCGAACCGAACTGGTGCTCGGCGTCGGTGCGCAGCGAGCGCAGCACCTTGGCGGAGAGTTCGGGCGGGGTGAGGCTGACCCCGGCCGCCGGGAACTCCCGGCTGGTCCCGGCCAGGCCCATCTCCTGTTTGAACTCCTGGTGCACGTTGGCCCAGTCCTTGGTGTGCAGCAGGCGTTCCTTGGCCCGCCTGCCCACCCACACCGCGCCGGACCGGTTCATCCACACCGCCGAGGGCGTGTAGTCCCAGCCGTCGTTGTTCTTGACCACGGTCACCTCGCCGTCGGCGAAGACCGCCATCGCGCTGTTGGTGGTGCCGAGGTCGATGCCGAAATCAATGGTGTCACTCATGATCGCTCTCCCCTGAGCTGTCCGCTGGGGGAAAGCCGACCAGGACCTGCCCCATCTGGATCCGTTGTCCGTTGACATAGACCGAGGGCCGGACGGTCTCGGTCACCATCTCGCCGCTGACCGCCGGGTCCTCCTCGTAGGCGAGCACCTCCAGGCCCAATCCGGCGTTGTAGGCGGCGCCGGTGTGGTCCTGGATCCGCACGCCGGCCGCGTCCAGGGATTCCTGGATGGTGCGCAGGTAACGGGCGATCTGGCGGCCCTCCCGCGAGGTGTCCGCCTCGGACCGGTAGATCTTGCGCCGGGCCTTCCACAGGTGGGTGGCGGCCACCGCCAGGTCCCGCTCGGCCAGCGGTGGTCGCTGTCGCGGCGGCGGCTGGGTGAGCACGGCGGTCAGTTCCGCGGCCAGCTCGGTCAGCCGGGTCCGGTCGGCGGCGTCCCAGGCGGGTTCGGCTATGCGGAACGGCCGGTGCTGGCGGTGTTGCCGCAGCCCGGCGCGGAACCGGCGCCACCTCATGCTGACTCCTTCACTGTGGTTGTCGGCGCTCATCGCCGGATCACCCTGGCCAGGAACCGGCCGGCCGCCCTGGCCGGTGTGCCGATGATGGTGAACACGACGCAGGCGACCAGCACCGCGCCCCAGTCGATGAAGATCGCCACCAGCACCAGGGCGGCCAGCGCGAGGAAGTTGACCAGGCAGCCCCAGCCGATCTGCCATTGCACTGGGCCGCCGAGGAACCAGCGGGTGTGCACCACGGTCATCAGCACCGGGGCGAGCAGCACGGTCGGCAGGAACACCACCGGTCCGACCTCGCGGCCTGCGGGCAGGATCAGGTAGGCCACGGTGGGGATCAGGGCCAGGAACAACAGGATCAGCGCGCTGACCGACTGGACCCCGGCCCTGGCCGATTCGTCGTTGGGTCCGTTGGTGGACAGGAAGACCCGGTTGACCTCGTCCAGCAGCCCCTCGATCGCCGCGCGGTCAGCGGGTTCGGTGGTCACCGCGCGGAGCTGGAGCAGTTCGCGCACGGCGTCGGCGTAGCGGTTGGCGTTGAGCAGGGTGTGCACCTGCCGGAGCACTCCGGTCTCGGCCAGGTTGGCCCGGTTCTGCTCGATAGTGGTCCTGGTGTCCTTGTCCACGGCCACTTCCAGGGCCTCGGCCAGCAACTCCCCGGCCTGGGCCAGTTCGACGCCCTCGGCCATCGCGCAGTTGTTGAGCAGCACCGCGACCGAGTCCCGGAACCGGTCCGCCCGCCAGAACCGGTGCCGCGGCAACGCGATGTCCAGCCAGTCCAGCAACGGGATCAGCTCGGTCAGGGCCCGCCGCCCGGCCTCCGCCGGTTCCTCGGCGCGCTGCAACGCGCCCAGCTCTTCGTGCAGCGTCTCTCCTCGGGCCAGCTCGGCCTCGGCCGCCAGCACCCGGGCCTGGTCAGCCAGTTCCGGTTCGACCGCCCAGACCTCCAGCAGCGCGATCAGCTCGGCGTCCCGGTTCGCGGCGGCGAGGGCGACCTGCGGCCCGAGCAGCGCGGCGGCGAACCCATCCCGCAAACCGTCCACAGTGGACTCATCAAGTCGCCGGTCCCGCAACGCCCGCACCCGGTGTCCGACGTGCCCCCAGAAGTCCTGGTGCGCCAAGGCCTCCGCCCAGGCCCGCGCGACCTCGGTCCACCGGCGCGCCCGGTCCGGCCCACGCACCGCGTGCTGCTCTTCGAGGTCCAGGATCTCCGCGTGAGCCCGGATCGCCGCGTCGTGCAGCTGATGCAGCTCGGCCGGGCAACCGCAGTCCCCCGGCTCGCCCCAGTGCCAGAACAACTCGGCGACCAGGCGCTGCTCGGTCTGTTCCAGTAGGTCGAAGGCGGCCCGCAGCAACGGATCCGGCGCCGCGGTGAGGGCTTGCTGCCGCCGCTGCCGCAGCAGCCGTCCTGGCGCGTCGGTCGGCACGCCGGTGCGGCGGAAGGGGTTCTGCCGGTAGAGGTCGGCGCGGGCCACCGCGTGCAGCCGGGCGGCCGCGGTCCCGGCCCGGTCCAGGCCGGTCATCGGTCCATCACCGACAGCACTATCTGCCCCAGCGGCACGGTCGCCACCAGCGCGAGCAGGAACGCGCCCAGCGCGGTCAGCAACATCACCGGCCCCTGGCCACCCCACAGCACCGCGAGGACCACCACCACCGGGATCAGCCCGGTCACCACGGCGCCGCCCCGGCTCCAGCTGGCCATCGGCCCGTGCTGGAACCAGTCGGCCTGCACCATGGTCACCGGCAGCACCGAGGCCAGCGAGGTCGCGATGCCGAGGTCCCGGGAAGCCAGGCCCAGGGCGACCCCGACCCAGGTCAGCCCGGCGACGAACCAGAGGCACACGGCCGCCTGGGCCAGCCACCCGGCGGACCGTGACGGCGACCGGTGGCCCGGCGCCGGGCGGGCAGTGGACCTGGAGTGCCCGAGCTGGGCGAGCAGGCTCTCCAGCAGCGCGATGTCCCCGGGGGCCACCGCCTTCGCCCGCAGCTCCCGCAACCGCCTGACCGCCCCGAGGTGGTTGCCCACCTTGACCAGGGTGAACACCGCCTCGATCTGCCGGTGCAGTGACTCGGTGACCGTGCTCTGCTGGTTCTCCTCGATGCGGCGCCGGGTGTCCGGGTCGGCGGCTAGCCTGCCCGCGTGTGCCAGCAGCTGCTTGGCCTGCCAGTGGTGCTGCCTGCCGTCCAGGGCGAGCGCGCTGTTGTTGAGCACCACCGCGGCCTGGTCGCGCACCCGGGCCGCCCGCCGGAACCGGTCGGCGGGCAACGCGCGTTCCAGCAGGTCCACCGCAGGCACCAGTTCGTTGAGCGCCCGATCGGCCACCACACCGCTGTGCCCGCGGTCCAGGTGCTCGCTCAGCTCACCGGTCAGCGCCTTGGTCCGGGCCAGCACCGGTTCGGCCGCGCGCAGCCTGGCGTCATAGACCAGGTCCCCGTCCAGATCCCACACCTCTAGCAACTCCATCAGCACCGGCTCCTGCCTGTTACGCGCCAAGGACACCTGCGGTTCCAGCAACGCCTGCCCGATCACCGCCCGCAGACCGTCCACAGTGGACTCGTCAAGCCGCCGGTCGCGCAGGGCCCGCATCCGGTGGGCGAGGTGCCGCCAGAACGCGTCCTGTTCCACCGCGTCCAGCCAGGCGTCGGCGGCGTCGGTCCACCGGTCCACCCGGTCCTCGCCGCGCACCGCCAGCGCCGCCTCCAGGTCCAGGATCTCGGCGTGCGCGCGGATCGCGTCGTCGTGCGCCTGGTGCGTCCGCGCCGGGCAGCCGCACTCCCCCGGTTCGCCCCACCACCAGAACAGCTCGGCGATCAACCGCTGCTCCGGCTGTTCCAGGAGGTCGAAAGCGGCCTTGACCTGTTGTGGCGTAGCGGTTTCCGGCAGCGGCAGCCGGGCGTCGACAGCTCCGTCCGGCCGGAGCTGGAGCAGCTGTCGCCGTTGCCGCAGCACCTTGGCCGCGGCGTCGGTGGGCAGGCCGGTGACCCGGAACGGGTTGCGCAGGTACAGCTCGGGTCCGGCCGCGGCCAGCAGCCGCCTGCTCGCGCTGCCCGCGCGGTCGGGGGCGCTCACATCATCACCCCCCGCCGCCACAGCTCGACCCGGTGGCCGTGCCGTCCGCGCGCGCACGGGCAGCGGCGCACCGCCCGGTCCAGTGCGTCCGCCGCCTCGGCCAGTCCACCGGGCCGCCGGGCCAGCGCGAGCGCCCTGCTCGCCTCGGCCTGCGCGGCGGTGTGTCCGGGGCCGTGGTCGCACTCCGATGGTCGCGGCGGGGGTTCGGGTCGGCGAGGTGGGGTGGCCGGGGCGTGCCGGGCACGCAGGCGGTCGGCGAGTTCCATCGCGTCGCCGATCCGTCGTCGCGGGTCGAGTTCCAGGGTGGCCAGCACGATGCGGTCCAGTTCGGGGTCGACGGTGTCGTTGAAGTGGCTCGGCGGGCGGGCCGGGCGGTCGAAACGGGACAGTGAGAAGGAGTCCAGCCTGCCGCCGTCGGAGTAGGGGAAGTGGTGGGTGAGCAGGACGTAGGCGATGGTGCCCAGCGACCACACGTCACTGGCCCGCGAGTAACCCAGCAGCCGCTGCACCTCCGGGGCCATGAAGGCGAAGGTGCCCTGCGCGCTGGCCAGCTGGGTGACCGGATCGGCGTGCTTGGACAGGCCGAAATCGCTGAGCAGCACCCGCCGCCCGCCCCGGCTGTCGAAGCCGATCAGCGCGTTGGCCAGGGTCAGATCCCGGTGCAGGACAGGGGGTTCCTGCTGGTGCGCGGCCACCATGCCCGCGGTCATCTGCTCGATCACGTCCACCGCGACGTCGAGCGGAACCACGCCGTTGGTGTACTCGCCGAGCAGCCGGTGCAGGCTGCCGCCAGGCAGGTACTCCATGGTGAAGTAGCCGCGCACGCCCTCGGCGGTGCGGATCATGCCCGCGTCGAAGACCCGCACGATGTTGGGGTGCCCCAGCCGGGACAGCAGCTGGGCCTCGCCGAGCAGCTTGCGGGTCTCCGCGTCCGAGGCGAGGTGTTTGAACACCTTCATCGCCTGCCGCCCGAGCACCTCGTGCCACACCCGGTACACCTCGGCGTAGGCGCCCTGACCCAGCGGCCGCTGCACCACCAGGCGGTCGCCGACCACGTCGCCGGGCGCGAGCAGGCCCATCAGTCCGCGCCCCGGTCCGGCGAGACCCGCGGGCGGTAGCCGATCCGGGTCACCGTCTCCAGGATCCGCGGCCGCGCGGGGTCCGGCTCAGGTCCGGGCGAGCCCCGCCCGAGCGTCACCGGTCCGCTGGTCAACGGCACTCCGGTCGCCACCCCCCGCGGGGACCGGACCCGGAGCGTTGTTCCGCTCACCTCCGCGCCACCCCTCCCGCATCAAGCCTCGGCCGACGTGACGGACTGTAGGCACCCGATGACACGGGGCACCATGCGATCCACATCGAATCCGTATCGACTTCAGTGCGGGCAGTCTGCCGCCGCACCGCCGGGAGCATTCCCGGGACGGCGGCGCGGGGACAGGGGGTTGGCAGCTACGGGACAGCGGCCGGCCGCGGACTCACTGCTCGGTGCGCGGCCGCACTACGCAGTCCGGGCCGGGCATCATGATCGACTCGTGGCCGTCCTCGGCACGGACGCGGTAGGGCGGGGTGCCGTCAGCGCCGAGCACCTCGACTACTTCCAGGACCCGGTTGCTGGTGCCGACAATCCGGCCGTGCACGGTGAGCTGATCCCCGATGCTGGCGCGCATGCCTACTCCCTCGTTGTAGGTGACGTGCTTTCAGCATCGCCTGTGCCCCAGCGGCACCACAGGCCCTCATGGGGTGAACCAGCAGGTCAGAGTGGTTGTGTGCGCACGCACGCTCAGCGCAGGGTGTCCCAGGAGCGGCGGAGCTGGGTGAGCCGCTCGTCGAGGTAGGCGGCGGTGGCGCGCGGGCCGGTGGGCAGCACCCGCCGGGTCAGTTCCAGTGCGGTGGACCAGAGTTGCTCGACCAGGTCCAGGTAGGGCAGTGCGGCCAGGTCGGCGGGGGTGAGGTGGCGGACCTCGTCGTAGCCCTGGTGGAAGTAGTCCCACAGGTCGCTGCGGCTGGACCGGTCGAAGCGGTACAGCCGGACGTGGTCCCAGGCCCGCCAGCCGGGGGCGGCCAGGTCGAAGTCGTAGAAGGCGAACCGGCCGTCCTGGTCCACCACCACGTTGTCGATGCTGACATCGCCGTGGCAGATGCCGAAGTCCAGGCCCTGTCCCGCCAGCTCGGACAGCCGGTTCCGGCAGGCGGCCGTGACCTGGGAGAGCAGCGTCTTGTCCGCGCGCCGCGGGCGGTGGCCGCGGATCAGCGCGACCGGCTCCTCCAGGGTGCGGCGCAGGTCGTACGGGCGGGCGCCCTCGGTCCGGTCGAATCCGGCGGTGGCCTCGTGCAGCCAGGCCAGCGCCCGCCCGAAATCCCGGTAGTTGGTCGAGGTGAACGGCCGTCGCGGCTGCTCACCGGGCACATACTCGGTGAGCAGCACACAGCGCGGCCCGGCCGCGGTGCTGATCATCCCGCAGGGCGCGCCATCCAGGCGTGGCACTGGCCGGGACACCGCGGCGCCCCGGTCGGCCAGGTGCGCCAGCAGCGCGGCCTCCCAGGCGACCTCCGGCGCGGTGCGCCAGCTCGCCCCGTACACCTTGATCACATACCGCTGCCCTTGGTGGGTCAGCAGGAACACGTCGTTGGTGTGCGAGCGGACCAGCCTTGGCCGGGTGGCGCCCGGCAGGCCGTAGTCGTCCAGCAGCGCGGTGATCGCGGCGAGATCGACCCTGGCCATCGGGGCGCTCACACGGTTACTTGGATTCCTCGCCGTTGCCCTCGGCCGGTGTCTCGGCCTTGGGCTCGGCCGCCGGTTCCGCCGCGGGCGGCAGCAGCGCTTCCAGTGCCGCGCCGGTGATCCGGCGGAACTTGCGCCGCGGCCGGGTGCGTTCCAGCACCGCGACCTCCAGCAGCTTGACGCCCAGTTCCTTGGGCTTGTCACTGGTGGCGGCGGCGGAACCGATCCTGGCGGGCGCGGCGGCGGTGGCCTTGAGCGCGGTCACCGCGACCGGCACGGCCTCGGCCAGGGTCATGCCCTCGCGGTAGGCGTCCTTCATCGCGGTGCTGATCGCCTCGGCCTGCCCGCCCATCACCATGTAGCTGGGCTCATCGCTGATCGAGCCGTCGTAGGTGAGCCGGTAGAGCTGGTCGGTCTCGGCGGTCTCGCCGACCTCGGCCACGCAGATCTCCACCTCGAACGGCTTGAGCTGCTCGGTGAAGATGGTGCCCAGCTGGGAGGCGTAGGTGTTGGCCAGCGCCCGCGCGGTGACATCACGCCGGTCGTAGGCGTAGCCGCGCACGTCGGCGTAGCGGATGCCCAGCGTGCGCAGCGCCTCGAACTCGCTGTAGCGGCCGACCGCGGCGAAGCCGATCCGGTCGTAGATCTCGGAGACCTTGTGCAGGGTGGTCGAGGGGTTCTCCGCCACGAACAGCACACCGTCGGTGTAGGTCAGCACGACCACGCTGCGGCCGCGGGCGATGCCCTTGCGGGCCAGCTCCGACCGGTCCCGCATCACCTGCTCGGCGGAGGCGTACAACGGCATCGTCACGGTGGTAACTCCCGGCTTGAGTGTCGACGACTGGGCTGGTTACAGGGACGGCTCAGCCGCCGGGGTTGGCCATCCGGCCTTGCACGACCGCCTCGGCCACCGCCTTGGTGGCCTCCTCGGTCCACTTGGTGGCGCCGGCCTCGGCGGTGATGGTCACGACCATCGGGTAGATCCGCCTGGTCAGGTCGGGCCCGCCGGTGGCGGTGTCGTCGTCGGCGGCGTCGTAGAGCGCCTCGACCGCGGTGCGCACCGCGGTGTCGGCGTCGGCGGCCGGGTCGAACTTCTTCTTCAGCGCGGCCTTGGCGAACACCGAGCCGGAGCCGATGGCGTGATAGCCCTGGTGCTCGTCGGCGCGGCTGCCGGTGATGTCGTAGGAGACGATCCGGGCTGCGCGCTCGGGGTCGGCGGCGTCGGGGTCGTAGCCCACGAACAGCGGCAGCACGGCCAGGCCCATCATGGCCGCGTCCAGGTTGCCCCGGACCATGGTGCCCAGCTTGTTGGCCTTGCCGTCCAGGGACAGCGAGACGCCCTCGATCTTCTCGTAGTGCTCCAGCTCCACCGCGAAGAGCCGGACCAGCTCCACGGCCAGTCCGGCCACACCGGCGATGCCGACGGCCGAGTGGTCGTCGGTGACGAAGACCTTCTCGATGTCCCGCTGCGCGATGATGTTGCCCTGGGTGGCCCGGCGGTCGCCGGCCAGCAGCACCCCGCCCTTGAAGGTCGCGGCCACGATGGTGGTGCCATGCGTGACCGCGCCCGTCACCGGTGCCTCCGGCGGGAAACGCCGGCCCGGCAGCAGATCGGGCGCCGCCTGTCCAAGGAACTCACTGAAGGACACCGCCCCCGGCGCGAAGTAGGCAGGGTGCAGGGCCGCGCCCGGGTAGTTCCGGGCCGACGTGTTCTCCATCGGCTGTCTTCGTCTCCTGGTGCGGTGTGCGGCTGGGACAGAGGTGGACGAGCGGGGCTACTGCCCGCCCTTCTGCACGTAGGCGCGCACGAAGTCCTCGGCGTTCTCCTCCAGGACGTCGTCGATCTCGTCGAGGATCGCGTCCACATCCTCGCCGAGCTTCTCCCGACGTTCCTGACCAGCGCCGCCTGCCTCGGCCGACTCGTCGTCGCCGTCGCCGCCACCCTGCTTCTGGACCTGCTCCTGTGCCATTTCGCCTCCCCGTTGGTTGGCCTGTCCGCAACATTACCGACCATGACCGACAAGGTGGAGACACCGGTCAGGTCTGTAACCAAGAAGATCAACGGCGGGTGAGCTGCCGGACCAGTTCCTCAGCGGTGTCCGAGGCTTCCAGCAACGCTCCGACGTGCGCTTTCGTCCCGCGGAGCGGTTCGAGGGTGGGGATCCGGACCAGCGAGTCCCGGCCCAGGTCGAAGATCACCGAATCCCAGGATGCGGCCGCCACCTCGGTGGGGTAACGCTCCAGGCAGCGGCCCCGGAAGTAGGCCCTGGTGTCCTCCGGTGGCGCGGTGATGGCCGCGCGCACCTCCTCCTCGCTGACCAGCCGCTTCATCGAACCGCGGGCGACCAGGCGGTTGTAGAGGCCCTTGCCCAGGCGGACGTCGGAGTACTGCAGGTCGACCAGCTGCAGCCGGGGCGAGCCCCACTGCAGGTTGTCGCGGGCCCGGTAGCCCTCCAGCAGCCGCAGCTTGGCAGGCCAGTCCAGCCGGTCCGCGCAGCTCATCGGGTCCCGCGCGAGGTCGTCGAGGATCTCGCCCCAGGTCTTGAGCACGTGCATGGACACCCGGTCCGCGCCGTTGCGCTCGGCGTGCTCGGCGGCCCGCTCGTGGTAGGCGTACTGCAGGTCAAGGCCGCTGAACTTGCGGCCGCCCGCCACCTCGACCTTGACCTTGAGCGTGGGGTCGTGGCTGATGGCGTGCACCGCGCGCACCGGATCGGTCAGCCGCAGGTCGTCGAAACGGCGGCCGGACTCGATCATGTCCAGCACCAGCGCGGTGCAGCCCACCTTGAGGTAGGTGGAGTACTCGGCCAGGTTGGCGTCGCCGATGATGACGTGCAGCCTGCGGTACTTGTCCGCGTCGGCGTGCGGCTCGTCGCGGGTGTTGATGATCCCGCGCTTGAGCGTGGTCTCCAGCCCGACCTCGACCTCGATGTAGTCCGAGCGCTGGGAGAGCTGGAACCCGGCCTCCTCGCTCGCCGCGCCGACGCCGACCCGCCCGGACCCGGTGATGACCTGCCGGGAGACGAAGAACGGGGTCAGCCCGGAGATCACCGCGGTGAACGGGGTGCTGCGCGCCATCAGGTAGTTCTCGTGGGTGCCGTAGCTGGCGCCCTTGCCGTCGATGTTGTTCTTGTACAGCTGGAGTCGCGGCTGGCCGGGCACGGTGGCCGCCTTCATGGCGGCCTCCTCCATGATCCGCTCGCCTGCCTTGTCCCAGATCACCACGTCCCTGGCGTTGGTCAACTCGGGGGTGGAGTACTCCGGGTGCGCGTGGTCGACGTAGAGCCGCGCGCCGTTGGTGAGGATGACGTTGGCCGCGCCCAGGTCCTCCACATCGTGGTCGGCCGGGGCGCCACCGGGCGGGCCCAGATCGAAGCCGCGGGCATCCCGCAGCGGTGACTCCACCTCGTAGTCCCAGCGCGCCCGCCGCGCGCGGGGGATGTCCGCCGCCGCCGCGTAGGCCAGTACCACCTGGGTGGAGGTGAGCACTGGGTTGGCCGAAGCGTCGCCGGGCACGGAGATGCCGTACTCGACCTCGGTTCCCATGATCCGCCGCATACCGGCAGCCTACGGGGTGACACAGTCAGTTACGTCAGTCTGCCGAGTAGATCGTGTCGATACTGCTGCCCAGCCTGCCGATGTCGGCCCCGTAGACGTGCACCGAGACCGCGAGGGTGGACCCGGCGTTGCGCACCAGGTGGATGTCGCGCTCCGGCGGCACCAGCGCGGACACGCTGCCGACCGGGTTGACCACCACGTCCCGCCGGTGCAGGCCCCGGCTCCTCGGGTCGAGGTCATAGCGGATCTCCTCCTCCTTGCCGCGCAGCACGCCCACCACGCACCAGCAGCGGTGACTGTGGATCGGGGTCCGCTGGCCGGGCAGCCAGACCAGGGAGACCACCGAGTAGCGGCCGTGCGGGTCCACGTGCACCAGGTGCTGGCGGTAGCGGTCCGGGGCGGGCAGCAGGTGCGCCGGGGCCAGCACCCTGGGCTGGGTGAGCAGTTCGCCGAGGCAGCCGGCGACCTCGCTGGCGATCCGCCTCGGGTGGACGCCACTGCCGACGATCTTGTCGACCCGGCGGGTGAAGGCGCACATGGCCCTGGTCCGGAGCTGGCGGAGTTCGGCGGCGGAAGTCATACCGGAAAGTGTTTCCGGGATTTCGCCGCACAGTCCAACAACCATTCCGCACAGCGCCCCAAAGCCAGGCTTATATACCGCCAGTCCGCACCGTTGGACGGCTTATTTCCGGCGGAAATCCATGATAGAGACAGTAAATGCTGGAGCTACGACACCTGCGAGTGCTGCGCGCGGTCGCCCGCACCGGGTCGTACTCGGCCGCCGCGGTGCGCCTTGGCTACACCCAGCCCGCGGTCAGCCAGCAGATGAAGGCCCTGGAACGGCTGTGCGGCACCCCCCTGGTGGTGCGCTGCGGGCGCAAGATGCGGCTGACCGAGGCCGGCGTGGAGCTGGTCCGCCGGGCCGGCCTGGTGCTGGCCGAGGTGGCCGCGGCCGAACGCGCGGTGGGCGAGCTGGCCGGGCGCCGGGCCGGGCAGGTGCGCCTGGTCGTCTTTCCCAGCGGCAGTGCCACCCTGGTGCCGCCGGTGGCCGCGCGGATCAGCCGGGAGCACCCCGATATCCGGCTCTCGCTGACCGAGGCCGAACCGCCGGAGTCAGTGGAATTACTGCGTGCGGGGGAATGCGATCTGGCACTCGCCTTCACCTATCCCGGCGAACCGGAACCAGTCGAGACCCCCGGTTTGTTGACGGTGAAACTATTCACCGATCCACTCGTGGTGTTGTTGCCGGCCGGGCACGCGCTGTGCGCCGCGCCGGGGGTGTCGCTGCCGGATCTGGCCAGGGAACACTGGATCGCGGGCTGCGCGCGCTGCCGGGAACACCTGGTGCACGCCTGCGCGGCGGCCGGGTTCCAGCCGGACATCACCTTCGCCACCGACGACAACCTGGCGGTGCAGGGCCTGGTCGCGGCCGGGCTGGGGGTGGCGGTGGTGCCGGAGCTGATGCTCAGCGCGGTCCGGCGGCCGGATGTGTGCGTGCGCCCGCTGCGGCCGCCACTGCGCCGCGAGGTCTACCTGTGCACCTGGCCGGACCTGGCCAGGGTGCCCGCGATCGGGTTGACCGTGGCCGCGCTGCGCCAGGCGTGCCCGAGTTCATAACTGCCGGTCGTGGCATCACGGCGCCCCGGCGATGAAGACTGTGCGGGTGGCTTCAGGCGATGAACTGGTGGCGATCTACGACGAGTCCGGCACGGTGACCGGCAGCGCGCCGCGGCGGGTGATGCGAGCCGAGGGACTCTGGCACGCCAGCACCGCGATCCTGCTCCGCTCCACCGACGGCGACCGCGTCTACGTGCACAAACGCAGTGACAGCAAGGACATCAACCCCGGCTGTCACGACTGCTGGGCCGGTGGCGTGGTGGACGCGGGCGAGGACCCCGCGGTGTGCGCGGAACGCGAACTGGCCGAGGAACTGGGCGTCTCCGGCGTGCCCCTGCGGCACCTGTTCACCCTGCCGTTCGTGGTGCCCCCGGTACGCGCGCACCAGTACGCCTACGAGGCGTTCTCCGACGGCCCGGTGATCCACCAGCCCGAGGAGGTGGTCTCCGGCGAGTGGATGACCTTCACCGAGCTGCGCAAGCGCCTGGACGACCCGGACTGGTTGTTCGTCGACGACGGCCGCGCGCTTATCCAGCACTGGTTCCGGACCGGGTCGGGTAATAATGGAGGGTAAGGTCATCTACCCGGGGAGCTGACCCGTTGCGCGAACTGGCCACCCAGCTGGGCGCCACCGACATCACCGTCGAAGCCCAGTCAGACTGGATTCTCACCAGCTGCACAGTGCCCACCGATTCCTACCCCCTCCGGCTGGACATCCTGTCCGACCCCATCGCTGCGCCGGAGCGCATCTCCTACCTGCTACCCGCCGGCGCCGCCAACTTCACCGGCGACTACTTCACCCCCCGCGAGCACAACCTGGCCCAGCACCTGCGTCAGCACGGCAGCCTGGTGATCGGCGTGACCCCACGCGAGGACGCCCTGCCCGCCAGCACCGACCCCGCCGCCGCGGCGATGGACCTGACCCAGCACAGCACCGACCTGGCCAAGGTCGCCGAAGCGGTAGACGCGGTGCTACACCTGCCTTTCGAGGTGATCGGCCACTCCGGCGGTGCCGCCACGGCCCTGGACTTCGCCGCCACCAACCCCCCACCTCACCTGGACCGAATCGTGGTCCTGGACAACGTAGGCCCCTTCACCGACCCAACCCTGATTGCCGACGCCAAAACCTCCCTGGCCGCCTTCCAAGCCGCCCTGGGCGCGGGCCGCTACGCCCTGGACGGCACCAGCATGGTCCTGGACCTGCTGACCCGGCAGCCCAGCGAACCCACCCAAACCCCCCGGGCCGAAGGCCACCCCGGCAACTTCACCGCAGGCGGCCAACTCCACCACCACCTGATCCGCACCGCCCACCTGCCATTGCCCTTCCGCCTCATCTACCACGAAAGCAACCTGGCAGGCCGCTACACCTTCGCCCCCACCCCCGCCGAAGACACCTGGGAACTCCACCACACCCCACTGGAGCGCTACGCCCAATCCCTCCGCGCCTACGGCAGCGGCGCGGTCCCCCTGGCCTGGGTCCGCGACGTAGCGGCGATCTGGTGCGGCGACACTTCAGTACACCACCTCGACTTCACCAAGATCCGGGCAAAGGTGTTGTGGCTCAACATGTCCGCCGGCATGGGCGACCACCCCAACGGCGCCAACCTGATCCGAGCCGCAGGCAACCCCAACGTCACCTACCACCTGATCACCGGCTACGGCCACCACGACCTAACCCTGGGCACCAACGCCCCCACCGACATCTGGCCCCTGATCACCACCCCCTAACCCGCGTGTTGGCCGTTATGGACGCCGAGTTGGCCGATGTCGTACACCACGTTGGCCGTTGTTGTACGCCGTAGGCAGCTGCGACCGGGCGAAGCCCGAAAACCGGTGACGGGGGTGGCTTTTCGAAAACCCAATCCGAGCGGTTCCCCATCCCCGTCAGCCTGGAGAGGACACACCGCATCTCACCGAGTGGCCCCTGCAACCTGCCGCCGCCAAACCCACCTAACGCGACGGGGGCCATCCTTTGATTTCTGCCCGTCCGGCGAGGACGCACTTGATCTTCGCTCTTGACTGTCAACCCGAAGATCAAAAAGGATGGCCTCGCCGGCCGGGCAGACCACCGGAGGGGTGGGGCAGATCAACACCCGGGCAAGCAGGTTGCGGGGCGGGGATTGGGCTGCCGGGGCCTGACCCAGCGTGGCTCCGAGGGCTCGCGTGTTCTCCGTACGGCCTTCCGCCAGCCAACCACACCCCGATGAGCGGCCCCCGTCACGTTGGGTGGGTTCGGCGGCGGATTGTGTTGCAGGGGCCGCTCATCGGGGTGTGGTCTGCATGCTCCAGGCCGTACGGAGAAGACACGAGAGCCCTCGTCGTGGGGGTTTCACCCCTCCGCCCCGTCCCGCAACGGCCAACGTGGCGTACGACAACGGCCAACACACCGTCCACAATGGCCAACTCGCCGTACGACAACGGCCAACACTCGCGGGCGGGGTTGGGGGGTCAGGCTCGCAGGCCGTTCAGGACTACCGCGAGGTAGCGTTCGCCGGCCGCTGCCGGGTCGGGGCTGTGGGTGGCCGCGTGTAGGACCCCGCACAGCAGCAGCCGCAGGTCCTCGGCGTTCACCTCGGCCTTGAGTTGCCCGTCCGACCTGGCCCGGTCCAGCAGCGCCTCGGTGGCCTCATCCAGCCTGCGCTTGCGATCAGCGGTGTCCGTGCCAGCCGCCGAACCATTGGCCATCACCTCGGCCAACCCTGGTTCGGCCAATGACAACGCGACCATGGACCCCGCCAGCCGGGTCAGCGCGGCCCAGGCATCGACTTCCGCGACCGCCTGCGCCACCTCAACCAGCAACTGCTCGAACCGGTCATCGGCCAGCGCCTCGATCAGCGCCTGTCGGGTCGGGAAGTTGCGATAGACCGTGCCAACCCCGACCCCTGCCTGCCGGGCCAGCTCGTTGAGCTGCAAGGACAGGTCACCGGCCGCCATCGCCGCGCGCGCGGTGGCCAGCACACGGTCGCGGTTGCGCACGGCGTCGGCGCGCTGTGGCTTCCGGTCGGTCACCTGGCCAGGCTAACTGATGAGCTATCCGGTTTGACTCAGCCGCGCTGGTTGAGGGCGTACCGGGTGCCGTCCTGGTCCTCGAACATCGACCACCAGCCCCATGCCTGCTTGCTCGGCGGCTCCGGGAAGTTCACCCCGCGCTCGACCAGCTCCGCGTGCGTCTGCTCGATGTCCTCGCAGGTGAAGAAGACGTTGGAGTGCGGGAGTTCGGCCGGCGTGGACTTCTCGATCGGGTGGGTGCCCTTGCCGTCCAGGACCAGGGACACCGCGCCGTCGGGGGACATGACCTCCAGCCAGCGGGCGTCCTCGCCGTAGGCGGCGTCGATGGCGACCGTGAAGCCCATCCGGTCCACCCAGAACTCCTTGGCCGCGTCGCAGTCGCGCACGGTCAGCACGACCTTGTTCACCCCAGTGATCATCACGAACCCCTCTCATATATCCACAGTGGATACAACGAGACCGGACTGTATCCTGTGTCGGTGAGTTCCGCAAAGGCGCTGCCGCCGCTGACCCCGGCGGCCTTCCAGGTGCTGCTCGCGCTGGCCAGTGGCGCGCGGCACGGCTACGGCGTGATGACCTTCGTCGAGGACACCACCGGCGGCACGGTCAAACTCGGCCCCGGCACCCTGTACCGGACCCTGGCCCGCCTGGTCGCCGACGACCTGGTCACCGAGACCGAGGCCGCCGACCCGGACGCCCCGCACGACGCCCGCCGCCGCTACTACGACCTCACCGCCCGTGGCCGCCAGGCCGTCCGGCAGGAGGCCGAACTGCTCGCCGCCCTGGTCGAGGCCGCCCAGCGGGCCGGGCTGATCAGCACCCGGCGGTGCGCGTGAGCACCCGGCCCACCGGCTTCGCCCCGCACCTGTTCGTCAAGGACACTGAAGCCGCGATCGCCTTCTACACCAAGGTTTTCAGCGCGCACGAACTCTGGCGCAACCGCCTGCCCGACGGCACCATCCTCTTCGTCGAACTCGCCCTGGGCGACCACCGCCTGCTCATCAGCGAGGAAACCCCGTCCCTGGACGCCCTGGCCCCACCCACCATCGGCGGCAGCCCAGTGCAACTGCACGTGGAGGTCGAGGACGTCGACCGGGTGTACCGGCAGGCGCTCTGGGCGGGCGCGGCGGCGGAGATCCCACTCCAGGAAGCGTTCTGGGGCGAGCGGTTCGGCGCGTTCCGGGACCCGTTCGGGCACCGCTGGGCGGTCTCGACCGGGCGGGAACACCTGAGCCCGGAGGAGATCTACGCGCGCACACCGCCGGAAGTCTGAAACACCGCACCCGGGCGGGCCACCTCGATCGGCCCGTCGTACTCCGCCGCCGCCCGCGCCCGCGCCAGGCCGGGATCCGCGCCGGGATGCAGGTGGGTGAGCACCAGCCGCCGCGCCCCGCCCGCGCTCGCGTGCCGCCCCGCGTCCTCCGGCGACATCACGCTGGTGAACGGGCGGCTGGTCGGCGCGGACAGAAACGCCTCGCACAGCAGCAGATCCGCGTCCCTGGCCAGGTCGGTGATCGCCGGGCAGCTGCGCGAATCCCCGGTATAACCCAGAATCCGGCCCTCGGCCACGACCCGGACCCCGAAGGCGGGCATCCCGTGTTCGACCCCGACCGCGGTCAGCCGCACCGCACCGACCAGGTAGTCGGCCCGATCGGTCACCTCGGTGACGGCCAGCACCCGGTGCAGCTCCGCGGGCTCCTCGTCCAGCACCGGCTGGAGATGCCGCACCAATCCAGGTGGCCCGAACACCGGCAACGGGGCGGCTCGCGGCGGGCCGTAGGCCAGCGCGTGGAACGCGGCGGCCAGATCACTGCAATGGTCGGCGTGCAGGTGGGTGATCCACAGCGCGTCCAGCCGGTGCAGATCGGTGTGCCGCAACAACTCCGGCAGGGTTCCGGTGCCCGCGTCCAGCCAGATCCGGCGGCAGGCCGCGGTCAGCAGATACCCGGAGCACGGCTCGCCCGGCCCCGGCCAGCCGCCAGAGCACCCCAGCACCCGAAGTTCCACCCGCCACATCCTGCCCGAGTACTCCCCTGGTTGTATCCCGAATTGTCCGCCACGGCCGGACGAAACCAGCGCGCGAGCCGGACACGCTGTCCCCCATGGAATCCACCCGCACCCGCCGGGCCGCGCCACTGCTGCCACTGGCCCTGTTCTTCGCCGCGATCAACGCGGGCGTCATCTTCCTCGTGCACGCCGAATACGCCTCCTGGCGCGGCCTGACCGCCGTGGCCCTCGACCCGGTGCACCGCGCCTGGTCCGGCACCGTCTTCACCCTGGTCATCCCCCTGGCCGTGGTCTCCACCGTGCTGGCACTAGTCATGATCTTCCTGCGGCATCCGCTGCTCCCACGCTGGACGGTCTGGACCGGGGTCGCCACCCAGGCGGTGATCATGGCGACCAGCATCCTGATGTGGCCGCGCTGGCAGCAGGAGATCGGGCAGACCAAGGCCCTCGGCGCCGCCTACGAGTCGATCATGGACACGCATTGGCTGCGGGTCGCGCTGATGACCGCCTACAGTGTGTTCGTGCTGGCCCAGACCCTCTACCTGCTGCATCAGCGCCGGTCGCCGGTCCCGGCATGACCGGCCGCGCCCGGACCGTCCTGCTCGAACTGGCGGTGACCGCGCTCGCCCTGGCCGTCGCCCTGCGCTGGCCGGGGCAGCGCCCCCTGGACGGACTGGGCTGGCCGCTGCTGCTGGCCGGGTGCGCGCCGCTGCTGCTGCGCACCCGGTTCCCGCTGCTCGCGCTGGCCGCGCACAGCGTGATCGCGGTGCCCTACCACTGGCTGGACTACTCACACGAAGCGTTGATCGTGCCCGCCCTGCTGCTGTTGTTCACCGCCGCCGAGCTGTCGGCCCGCCCCTGGTCCTGGCTGGCCCCGGCCGCGGTGCTGCTGATCACCTTGTCCGCCAGGGTGATCCAGGAGGGCGACATCACCCTGGGCACGGTCGGCACGCTGGGCTGGCTGGTGGCCGCCGCGGTGCTCGGCGCGGCCGTGCGCGCCACCAGGGCCGCCCGGCAGGCCCGACGCGCCGAGGCCGGCCGCCGGGCCGCCGAACAACGCCTGCGCACCGCGCACGACCTGCACGACGTCCTGGCGCACAGCATCACCGTGATCGGCGTCCAGGCGGGCGTGGCCGCGCACCTGCTGGCCGATCCGGCCCCGCTCGACCGCGCCGCGCTCACCGAGACCTTGAACGGCATCACCGAAGCCTGCGGACGTGCCCGCGCCGAGGTCAGGGCCGCCCTGGACTCACTGCGCGGCCCACTCGCCGAGGACTCCGCGCAACGCCTCCCGGTCCCCGGCCTGGCCGGGCTGCCCGGACTGCTGAACCCGGTGCGCGCCACCGGAATCCAGGTCGACCTGCGGGCCGACGGGATCGGTGAACTGCCGCCCGCGCTGGACGTGGTGGCCTACCGGATCATCCAGGAGACGCTGACCAACGTGGTCCGGCACGCTCAGGCCACCCTGGTCACGGTGGAGATCCACCGCGGCGCCACCCACCTGCTGCTCACCGTCACCGACAACGGCCGCGGCGCCCCCGCGGCGGCCAGCGGTGTTGGCCTGACCGGCCTGGCCGAACGCGCCCGCGCCCTCGGCGGCACCCTCAGCACGGGGTCGCCTGCCGGTGGCGGTTTCCTTGTCCTGGCCGAACTCCCGCTCCCGGAGCCCGCATGATCCGCGTGGTCCTGGCCGACGACCAGACCCTGGTCCGGCGCGCCTTCGCCCTGCTACTCGGCTCCGCGCCGGACCTGACCGTGGTCGCCGAGGCCGCCACCGGCGCCGAGGCGGTGCGCGCGGCCCGCGAGCACCGGGCCGACGTGGTGGTGATGGACATCCGGATGCCCGAACTCGACGGTGTGCAGGCCACCCGCCTGATCGCCGCGGACGAGGACCTGGCCGGGGTGCGGGTACTGGTGCTGACCACCTACGACACCGGCGACAACGTGGTCGCCGCACTGCGCGCCGGGGCCAGCGGGTTCCTGGTCAAGGACACCCAGCCCGCCGCGCTCCTGGACGCCATCCGCACCGTCGCCGCCGGCGAGTCGCTGCTGTCCCCCGGCGCCACCGCGACCCTGATCGCCCGCTTCCGGGAAACCCCGGAACCCGTGTTCCGGCAAGGAAATCTCTCCGCGCTGACGGCACGCGAGACCGAGGTGCTCACCCTGGTCGCCCAGGGCCTGACCAACCACGAGATCGCCGCCCGCCTGGTGCTGAGCCCGCTGACGGTGAAGACCTACCTGAGCCGCCTGCTGACCAAACTGGACGCCAGGGACCGGGTGCAGCTGGTGATCCTGGCCTACCAGGCCGGTCTGGTGTGACCGGCCTGGCAGCCAACAGGATCAATCCGCGACGAGCGCTTCCAGGGGGCTGACCCGAGCCGAGCGCCGGGCCGGTCCGACCGCGGCGACCAGGGACAGCGCCACCAGGCCGAGGCCGACCGCGCCCAGTTGCAGCCAGGGCACGGTGACCGAGCCGAACAGTTCCAGGCTCTGCACCGCCAACCCGCCGTACAGCCCGCCCAGCGCGAGCCCGACCACCGCCGCGCACGCCCCGAACACCACGGCCTCCCAGGCCAGCGCCGCGCGCAACCCGCCGCGGCTCAGGCCCATGGCCCGCAGCAGACCGGACTCCTGGGTCCGCTCCACCACCGACAGCGACAGCGTCACCGCCACGCCGACCACCGCGACCAGCACGGTCATCCCGACCAGGCCGAGCGCCACGTAGGTCATGGTGTTCAGCGCGGAGGCCAGTTCCTTCTTCATGTCCTCCGGCACCACGACCCGGATGCCGCCCGCGGTGCCGGCCACCGTGCCGACTGCCTTGCGCAGCTTGTCCACATCGCTGCCCGCGACCGGGTCGATGAGCAGCTGGCTCACCTGGGCCTTGGGCTCGATCTGGGCCAGGTCACCCGGGAACAGCGAGACCCCGCCGAGCGTGGCCGCGTCCCGGTAGACCACCGCCACCGGCAGTTCCAGCTTGCCGCCAGTACCGGTCACGGTGATCTTGTCGCCGACCTTGACGCCGTACTTGTCGGCCACCGCCAGGGACACCCCGGCCTTGCCCTTGCCCAGGTCGGCGAGCTTGCCGCCCTCGACCCGGCCCTTGGTCAGCGCGGGGAACGCGGCGACGTCGGCGCCGACGGTGTAGATCCGGTCCACGCTGCCACCGGGGGCCTTCAGGGCGAGCTGGGCACTGCTCAGCTTGCCGATCGGCCCGGTCTCCGGCAGGTCGTCGAGGGCCTTGATGGTGGCCGCGTCGATGCCGTCGGAGTCGCTGGACTCCACGCTCAGCTTGGCCGGGTAGCGCGCGTCCAGGCGCTCGTTCGCCCCGGCCTGGGCCGAGCTGAGCCCGACCAGCACGGCCGCGATCAGGCCGACGCCCATGGTCAGCACCACCGTGGTGGCCGCGGTCCGCTTGGGCACCCGCAGCGCGTTGCCGACCGCGATCCGCCCCGGCACCCGGCCGATCTTGCGGATCGGCGCGCCGAAGAGCCTGGCCAGCAACGGCATCACCAGCGGCCCGCCCAGGATCAGCGCGCCGAAGGCGAAGATCCCGGAGCCGACCACGGTGAGCATGTTCAGTTCCGGACTGCCCGTGCCGCCCGGTTTGACGAACAGCAGACCGACCGCGGCGAGGGTGAACAGGCCCATGAACACGATCCGCGCCGTGCTGCGCCCGCTGCCGGCCTCACTGACCCGCGCCGCGCCGAGCGCGGCCACCGGCGGCACCTTGGTGCCCTGGATGGCCGGTCCGACCGCCGCGATCACGGTGACCACGGTCGCGGCCAGCACGCACCACACCAGGCTGAGCCAGGAGACCTGCAACGACGGCAACGGATCGTCGACCTGGGTGTTGATGATCCCCAGCGCCCCGTAACCCAGCGCCAGCGCCAGTCCGGCGCCCAGCAGTCCGGCGACGAACCCGGAGATCCCGGCCTCGGTGAGCAGCGCGCGCAGCACCTGCCTGCGGGAGGCGCCGACGCAGCGCATCAGCGCGGTGCGCCGCCGCCGCTGGGCGACCACGATCCGGAAGGTCGAGGCCACCACCAGCGCCGCGGCCAGCATGGACAGACCGGTGAACAGGCTCAGGATCATCAGCGCCTGATCCGCCGCGCTGCCCAGCCGATCGGTGTCGATCTTGCGCTGTTCGGCCCCCGTCCGAACAGTGGACATGACCGGTCCGAGCTTGGCCTTGACCGCGGCCACCAGCTGCTCCGGCGAGGTGCCGGGCGTGGCGGTGAGTTCGTAGGTGTACCAGGAGGACCGCGGTTCCAGGGCCCGCACGGTGGCGGGCGGGGCGAGCAGGGTCCGGTCCGCGCCACCCTTGAGCTTGACCACCCCGGTGACGGTCAGCGTGGCCGCCTTGGCGCCGCGCTCACCGGCCAGCGTCACCGTCGAGCCGATCTTGAGGTCATCGCGCTTGGCCGCGGCCTCGCTGACCCCGACCTCGTTCAGCGCCACCGGCATCTTGCCGCTGAGCAGCGTGGCCCGCGCGAGCGCGCCCGGCGTGTCGGCCACCACCCGCCAGGACTGGCTGCTGTCGGTGGGACTGGCCAGGTAGGCCGCGCCCTCCGGCGCCACCTCGGCCACGCCGGGAATCGCCTTGATGTCGGCGGTGTAGTCGGTGCCGGGCTTGTCCGGGTTCTTCGGGTCGTACTCGTTCTTCGGCGAGAGCACCGCCGCGGCCGCCTCCGGTGTCTTGGAGGCGGAGTTGGTCAGGGCGACCCGCATGGTGTCGGTGAACATCAGCGAGGCCGCGGCGAACATGGTGGCCACCACCACGGCCAGGCCGGTCAGCAGCAGCCGGGTGGGCCGCTGCTTGATCTCCTGGATCACGGTGCGCAGCAAGGGCGAACGCGCCACCGTCACACCCCCAGCTTGCGCAGCGCGTCCAGCACGGAGTCCGCGGTGGGCTGGTAGATCTCGCCGGCCAGCCTGCCGTCGGCGAGCAGCACCACGCGGTCGGCGTAGGAGGCGGCCACCGGATCGTGCGTCACCATGACCACGGTCTGCCCGAACTGGTGCACCGACCGCCGCAGCAGGTCGAGGAGTTCGTGCCCGCTCTTGGAGTCCAGGTTGCCGGTCGGCTCATCCGCGAAGATCACCTCCGGCCGCGACACCAGGGCCCGCGCCACCGCGACCCGCTGCTGCTGACCGCCGGAGAGTTCGGAGGGCCGGTGGCTGAGCCGGGCGGAGATGCCCAGGATCTCCACCAGCTCGCCGAACCAGCTCCGGTCCGGCTGCTTGCCTGCCAGCTCCAGGGGCAGCAGGATGTTCTGCTCCGCGGTGAGCTGCGGCAGCAGGTTGAAGGACTGGAAGACGAACCCGATGCGATCCCGCCGCACCGTGGTCAACGCCTTGTCCGACAACGAACTCAGTTCGGTCTCGCCGAGGAACACCGACCCACCCGAGCCGGTGTCCAGGCCCGCCAGGAGGTGCATCATGGTCGACTTGCCGGAACCGGAGGGCCCCATGATCGCGGTGAACCGTCCGGCGTGGATCTCCAGATCAACCCCGTCCAGCGCGCGCACGGCGGCCTCACCACGCCCGTAGACCTTGACCAGGCCGACCGTCCGGGCCGCGATCCGCAGATCGGCGCCCCGGTGCAGCGGTGGAGCTGACGTCACGAATTCCTCCAATGTCCGATTGGGACGGTTCGAACCCCAGACCGTCCCAAGTGGACGGCAACCGGCCATGAGTCTGCTGCGCCCCCACCCCGCCCGCCACCGGTGTAACCCCGGACTTACCCCGAGATGTCCCCGAAAGGTCGTACGGGCCCTGTGGTCCAAACCACTCCGGCGTGTTGGCCGAACTCGTACGCCGAGTTGGCCAAAGTCGTACGCCGCGTTGGCCCAACTGGTACGCCGCGTTGGCTGAACTCGTACGCCGGGCCCGCTGGCCGTCAGCCGCCGAGCAGCTCGCGCAGCACCGGCAGGCTCTCCCGGTACCGCCGCGCATACCGCTGCGCCTGCCGCCCCCGCCAGTACGGCCCCCCGTTGTACCGGGCCGTCAGCTCCGCCCCCTGCTCCTGCGCCAACTCCCCCGCGAACCCGGCCTCCCGCCGCAACCCCGCCAGGTGGATCGCCGCCACGTAGATCCCCTGCCGCGGCTCCTTCAGCGTCGCGATGATCTCCCGCCGCTGCCCGGCGCTCAACGCCCCCGGGTCATACCCCAGCGCCTCCGCGCCCCGCCGCACCTGGATCGCCATCGGCCCGTAGGAGGTGTAGTCCGGGTTCCCCGCCGTCCGCCCCGGCAGCAGCCGTTGCGGCACGTTCCGGCGCAGCCAGTCCACCAGGTCGTCCAGGACCATCGGTTTCTCGCCGACCTCCTGGTAGGCGACGCCGGCCAGCACCTCGGGCGGGAGGTCGTTGTCCTTGGCCGCGGTCTCGATGATCTCGCGGTTCTCCCGCAGCCAGCGGGCCCGGAAGTGGGTGCGGCCCTCGCCGAGGCGGCACCACCACAGCAGGCAGTGCCAGGTGCGCCAGGTGATCGTGCCCCCCGGCAAGGCGGTGGCCCGGTCCCGCACCTGGCGCAGGACGGGCGAGATGTCCGGCTCGCTCACGGGTTCCACGGTAGCGAAAGTGATCACGACAGAAGGCCCGGCCACCCCTAGGGGGATGACCGGGCCTTCGGCTGTCCGTGGTGTTACAGGTACTGGCCGGTGTTGCTGGCGGTGTCGATCGCCCGTCCGGCTTCCTGGTTCTTTCCGGTCACCAGGGTGCGGATGTAGACGATGCGCTCGCCCTTCTTGCCGGAGATCCGGGCCCAGTCGTCCGGGTTGGTCGTGTTGGGCAGATCCTCGTTCTCGGCGAACTCGTCCACGATCGCGTCGTGCAGGTGCTGGACGCGCAGACCGGGCTGCTTGGTGTCCAGTACCGCCTTGATCGCGGCCTTCTTCGCCCGGTCCACGATGTTCTGGATCATCGCGCCGGAGTTGAAGTCCTTGAAGTACAGGATCTCCTTGTCACCATTGGCGTAGGTGACCTCCAGGAAGCGGTTGTCCTCCGTTTCGGAGTACATCCGCTCCACCGTGTGCTGGATCATCGCCTGGATGCACGTCGACCGGTCGCCGCCGAATTCCAGGAGGTCTTCCTCGTGGATCGGCAGGGTGGAGGTCAGGTACTTGGCGAAGATGTCCTTGGCCGCCTCGGCGTCCGGCCGCTCGATCTTGATCTTCACATCGAGCCGCCCTGGCCGGAGGATGGCCGGGTCGATCATGTCCTCGCGGTTGGAGGCGCCGATCACGATCACGTTCTCCAGGCCCTCGACGCCGTCGATCTCGCTGAGGAGCTGGGGAACGATGGTGGTCTCGACGTCGGAGGAGACGCCGCTGCCACGGGTGCGGAAGATCGAGTCCATCTCGTCGAAGAACACGATCACCGGGGTGCCCTCGGATGCCTTCTCCCGAGCCCGCTGGAAGATCAGGCGGATGTGCCGCTCGGTCTCCCCGACGAACTTGTTCAGCAGCTCCGGGCCCTTGATGTTGAGGAAGTAGGACTTCGCCTGGCCGTCGGTGTCACCGCGGTGCGCGGCGACCTTCTTCGCGAGGGAGTTCGCCACCGCCTTGGCGATCAGCGTCTTGCCACAGCCGGGCGGGCCGTAGAGCAGCACGCCCTTGGGCGGGCGCAGCTCGTACTCGCGGAAGAGTTCGGCGTGCAGGAACGGCAGCTCCACCGCGTCGCGGATCTGCTCGATCTGCTTGAACAGGCCGCCGATGTCCTCGTACCCGATGTCCGGAACTTCTTCCAGCACCAGGTCCTCGACCTCGGCCTTGGGCACCCGCTCGTAGGCGAAGCCTGCCTTGGAGTCGACCAGCAGGGAGTCGCCGGGCTTGAGCGGCTGCTCGAGCAAGGGCTCGGCCAGCCACACCACCCGCTCCTCATCGGCGTGCCCGACGATGAGCGCCCTGGCCAGGCCCTCGCCCTCGTGCAGCACCTCGCGGAGCGCGCACACCTCACCGGTGCGCTCGAACGAGCCGCCCTCCACCACGGTCAGCGCCTCGTTCAACCTGACGCTCTGACCGAACTGGAGGCTCTCCGCTTCCACGGCCGGCGACACCGCGACCCGCATCCGGCGCCCCGCGGTGAACACGTCCACCGTGGAGTCCTCGTAGCGGGCCAGGAAGACGCCGTAGCCACTGGGCGGCTGCGCGAGGCGATCGACCTCTTCGCGCAGGGCCAGCAGCTGACCGCGGGCTTCCTTCAGCGTCTCGACCAGCTTGGCATTGCGTTCTGTGAGCTGGCTCACACGAGTTGTGGCCTCGGCAAGTCGCTGTTCCAGCAGCCGCGCGTGCCGAGGCGACTCGGCGAGCTTTCGGCGTACCAGGGCCAGCTCGTCCTCAAGGAACCGAATCTGTGCACTGAGTTCAGCGGCCGTGCCACCGCTGATCCGCTCGCCACCCTCGTCGGGCTGGCTGCCGGGACGATCGTGCTGCATGTCGGCACCCCTCCTCCCGTGCTCTGTCCGTTCACGGTACCGGCGATCACCGACAACAACGTTGTTCTACATGGCAACCGGGCGTGGCGAAAGGTCACAACCGCCCACTCGGCCGGTCGAACTGCTCCATCTCGGTGTAAGGACCGGGCGGTCACCCACTACGGTGCGTCGGGTAGAGGTCGGTCAGCGCCCGAATGGGCGGATCGGCGGCGCGAGCGGTACCCATAGGAGATCCTGATGTCCGTCCCACCACCTCAGCCGGGACCAGCGGGCCGGCAAGTTGGCTGGGGACAACAGCCCGGCGGCTACCCACAGCAACCGGTTTTGCCACCCCGAACTGGACCGGAGCAACGACCGGGTGGACTTTCCGCAGCGTACCAATATCTGGGACGAAAACTGCGGCAGCCGAAGCCCGTTCCCGAGGCCGGTCAGCCGGTGCAGGGCCCGCATACCGGCTACCCGCTGTCGCCGGGCAGGCACACCAACCCGCTCGCCTGGGTGATCGGCGGCGCGGGGGTGGCGGTGCTGGGCCTGGTGACCATCCTGGTGCTCGGTTTCACCGGCAACACCGGCTTCGCCACCGCGGAGGCGGCGGTGCAGGCGTACGTGAAGTCGGTGAACGAGGACATCGGCAACCCGGACCTGTACTGCCCCGCCTACCGCAAGCAGGCCGAGAGCGACG
Source organism: Crossiella sp. CA198 (assembly GCF_052078295.1). Lineage (NCBI taxonomy): Bacteria > Bacillati > Actinomycetota > Actinomycetes > Pseudonocardiales > Pseudonocardiaceae > Crossiella > Crossiella sp. CA198. The sequence continues at coordinate 24,914 of NZ_JBQJIM010000020.1, read as the reverse complement.
CGGCCAGGGCCAGGGAGCGGTTGGGCGCCCGGAGCACCGCGACGGCCAGTCAGGTAACGGAGAGCGGGACATCCGGTAGCGCTGTGGTCACGTTGGAGGCGCAAACCGCGGCCGGGTCATTGAGAATCAGGAACAAGCTCGCGCTGACCCAGGACGAGGGCTGGACGATTTGCGGGATCACCCCGGAAATCGACTTCCCCCGGCCGACGCCACCCGGCTCCGGCGGCTGACGAACGCGACACCACCGACGACGAAGGAGCGCCGAGGTGACCTACCCCCCGCAGGGCCCGTACGGCCAGGACCCGTATGGCCAGCAGCCCGGCCAGCAGCCGGACCCGTACGGGCAACAGCAGCCCGGTTACGGCCAGCAGCAGCCCGGGTACGGCCAGGACCCGGGGTACGGCCAGCAGCAGCCCGGCTATGGCCAGCAACCCGGGTACGGCCAGCAGCCGGGGTACGGGCAGGACCCGTACGGGCAGCAGACCGGCGCGTACGGCCAGCAGCCCGGCTACCCGCCCAGTGGCGGCTTCCCGCAGCAGGGCTACGAGCAGCAGCCGCAGTTCGGCGGTCCGCAGTACGCGGCCTACCAGGCGGCGCAGGGCCAGCCCCCGAGGAAGAAGACCGGCATCATCGTGGCCGCGGTGGTCGCGGGCGTGGTGCTGCTCGGCGGCGGTGGCGCGGCGCTGTACTTCCTCAACCAGGGCCCCGACCCACGCGAGCAGGCCACGGCCGTGCTGGCCAACTACCAGCGCGACTTCGACAAGAGCGTGCTGGACATCAACCCGGACAAGGACTACCAGCCGTACCTGTGCGCGGAGGACATGAAGAACCTGCGCGAGCGGCGGGAGATCGTGGAGAAGAACCGGTCCTCCAGCACCGCGACCCAGACCAGGACCACCACCACGCACAACAGCAAGGCGACCATCACCGTCACCTCGGTGGAGGCCAACGAGGACGCGGGCACCGGCACGGTGAAGGCGGACCAGGTCAGCACGAACAGCACCGGCAAGGAGAGCAAGCAGGAGCGGAGCTTCAAGCTGGTGAAGGAGAACAAGGAGTGGCGGATGTGCGGCCTGATCGCGGCGGCGGACAAGCCCGGCGGCGGCTCGGGTAGCAGCGCGACCCCGCGCCCGAGCATCTCGATCCCGCGGATCACCATCCCCAGCTTCACCATCCCCAGCCTGAGCCTGCCCCCCATCCCCACCGGCTGACCCCGCCCCGCCTCGTACAACAACGGCCAACACGCGGTACGCACCGCGTGTTGGCCGTTGTCGTACGGCGAGTTGGCCGTTATGGACGCCGAGTTGGCCGTTGCGGGACGGGGCGGAGGGGTGAAACCCCCACGACGAGGGCTCTCGTGTCTTCTCCGTACGGCCTGGAGCATGCAGACCACACCTCACCGAGTGGCCCCTGCAACCTGCCGCCGCCTGCCCGCCCAACGCGACGGGGGCCGCTCGGTGAGGTGTGGTTGGCTGGCGGAAGGCCGTACGGAGAAGACACGAGCCCTCGGAGCCACGCTGGAACCGGCCCCGGCAGCCCAAACCCCGCCCCGCAACCTGCTCGTCCCGGCTCTTGATCTGCCCCACCCCTCCGGTGGTCTGCCCGGCCGGCGAGGCCATCCTTTTTTGATCTTAAAACCGAAGATCAAGATCGTCCTCGCCGGACGGGCAGAAATCAAAGGATGGGGGGAGAAGATCACAGGCAAAGAGCAGTGCTCGTGTGCGGTTCCCCATCCCCGTCAGCCCTCCGATACCAAACCACATCCCGGGCAGCGGCCCGGTCACGTTGGGTTCGCCGGGCGGCGGATTGGGTTGCAGGGCCGCTGCCCGGGATGCGGTGTGTCCTCTCCAGGCTGACGGGGATGGGGAACCGCTCGGGGAAGGTTTTCGAAAAGCCAGCCCCGCGACCGGTTTCGGGCTTCGCCCGACCGCAGTGCCTACGGCGTACGACAACCGCCAACTCGGCGTACAACAACGGCCAAAGTGGCGTACGACAACGGCCAACACGCGGTGCGTCTTGCGTGTTGGCCGTTGTGGTACGGGGTCAGCTCTTGCCGGAGCGGCGTTGGGGTTTCGGGGTGACCACGCCCTCGGCCAGGCGGCGGGCGGTCAGCAGGAAGGCGGTGTGGCCGACCATCCGGTGTTCCGGGCGGACGGCCAGGCCGACCACGTGCCAGGGGCGCATCAGGGTTTCGAAGGCCTGGGGTTCGGTCCACATCTCCTGTTCGCGCAGGGCTTCGGTGACCTTGGACAGCTGGGTCGTGGTGGCCACGTAGACGACCAGGACGCCGCCGGGGATCAGCTTCTGCGCGATGGTGGGCAGGACGTCCCAGGGGGCGAGCATGTCCAGGATCACCCGGTCCACCTCGCCGCCGTCGTAGTGGCTGACGTCGCCCAGGGTGAGGGTCCAGTTGGCGGGGAGTTCGCCGAAGAAGCGGGTGACGTTGCGTTCGGCGTGCTCGCGGTGGTCCTCGCGGATCTCCCAGGAGGCGACGCTGCCCTTGTCGCCGACAGCGCGCAGCAGGGAGCAGGTCAGCGCGCCGGAGCCTGCGCCCGCTTCCAGCACCCGGGCGCCGGGGAAGATGTCGCCCCACATCAGGATCTGGGCGGCGTCCTTGGGGTAGATGACCTGGGCGCCGCGGGGCATCGACAGGACGTAGTCCGACAGCAGGGGGCGCAGGGCCAGGAACGTGGTGCCGCCGACGGAGTTGACCACCGAGCCCTCGGGCTTGCCGATGAGCAGGTCGTGCGGGATGGCGCCGCGGTGGGTGTGGTACTCCTTGCCCTCTTCCAGGACGACGGTGTACTTGCGGCCCTTGGGGTCGGTGAGTTGCACCCGGTCGCCGGGCTGGAACGGGCCGCTGGTGGAACTCACCGGGTCTTACCTCCGCATTACTGGCGCCTCGTGCGCCCACACTGAACTCAAGCTGGCGCACGATCCTCGCAGATGGCCATGGGCGGCTACGACCTAGCCCCGGCGTCGGCGCAGCGCGTCGCGCAGGTCCTCGCGGTGCAGCACCCCGGCCGGCCGGCCGTCCTCGTCCACGACCAGGAACTGCCAGGCCGCGGTTCCGCGTACCCGGTCGATGATCTCCTCGCCGGGTTCGGAGTCCAGGATGACCGTTTCGGCGTTGATCGGCTCGGCCGCGCGTTCGGCCGGGGCCAGTGGGCTCAGCGCGGCCAGCCGGGCCGCGGCGGTGGCGTCGAGCAGGCCCGCGGCCACGCCGTCGGCGCGCACCAGCACCACTCCCCGGCCCGCCGAGGCGTCCAGGGCGTCGGCGACCGGGCTTTCCGCTGGCAGCTGGAGCACCGGGCGGACCAGGTCTGCCAGGGTCAGGCCCACGGGCCAGGTGCGCTGTTGTTCGTTGGCCATCTCCGCGCCCGCGCCGAGCACCACGAACCAGGCCATCAGCACGCAGACGGCCAGCCGCAGCCAGCGGTCGGGGGTGTTGCCCGCCAGGCCCATCACCGCCCACCAGATCATCGCGGCGGCCACCACACCGGCGCCGATCACCGCGACCCTGGTGCCGGTCATCCGCTTCCCGGTGGCCGCCCAGACCAGCGCACGCAGCACCCGGCCACCGTCCAGTGGCAGGCCGGGCAGCAGGTTGATCACCGCGACCGCGGCGTTGGCCACCGCGAGCTGGGCGATCAGCAGCCACAGCACCCCGCCGCCGGGGACCAGCAGCAGGCCGAGTCCGGCCAGCGCGGCCAGTCCCACCGACACCGCGGGCCCGGCCGCGGCGACCCAGCCCTCCTGACCCGGTCTGGTCGGCGTGCGCATGAGTTCGGCGGCCCCGCCCAGCAGCTGCAGCCGCACCCGCCGCACCGGCAGGCCGAGCCGCAGCGCCACCACCACGTGCCCCAGCTCGTGCAGCAGCACCGAGGCGGCCAGCAGCACCGCGAACGCCCCTGCCATGATCGCCGAGACCACCAGGCTGGTGCCGGGCACGATCATCTCCACCAGCGGCGTGTACAGCACCACGATCACCGCCGCGAGCAGCCACCAGGAATGCGCGAGCAGCACCGGCACGCCACCGACCCGGCCCAGCAACAGACCGCCGTCACGCAGGCGCGGCCGTCGGCCGGGGAGGGTGGTCACGAACGGTGAGCCTAGACATCCCGGTGTGGTGTCGGGGTGACGGCGCACCGGTGGTGGTCAGCAGGGCTGTCGGGGGTCTGGCTTATGGTGCGGAGTGTGACGGACAGCGCGCGGGAAGCGATCTCCTCGACCGAGCCACCCCTCGGTGAGTCGACGGTGCCCGCCCCGCGCAGGCCGGTGCGCAGGCTCGCGCTGTCCCCCTCCCGCGCCAGCGACTTCAAGCAGTGCCCGCTGCTCTACCGGCTGCGCGCGGTGGACCGGCTGCCGGAGAAGGCCACCAAGGCCCAGGTGCGCGGCACGCTGGTGCACGCGGTGCTGGAGGAGCTGTTCGCCAAACCCGCCGCCGAACGGGTCCCGGCCACCGCGTACGCGCTGGTCGAACCGGCCTGGCAGAAGTTGCAGCAGGAGCGCCCCGAACTGGCCGGGGAGCTGTTCACCGGCGCCGAGGACCCCGAGCAGGAGCCCTGGCTGGCCTCCGCGCGCGGCCTGCTGGACTCCTACTTCGGCCTGGAGGACCCGCGCCGGTTGCAGCCGGAGGCCTGCGAGCTGCTGGTGGAGACCGAGCTGGACAACGGGGTGCTGCTGCGCGGCTACATCGACCGCCTGGACGTGGCCCCCACCGGCGAGATCCGGGTGGTCGACTACAAGACCGGCAACGCGCCCAGGGAGATCGGCGAGGCCAAGGCGCTGTTCCAGATGAAGTTCTACGCGCTCGCGCTGTGGAAACTGCGCGGCGTGGTGCCCAGGCAACTCCAGTTGATGTACCTGGCCAACCGGGAAACGCTGAAATACGCCCCGGACGAGGCCGAACTGCGCCGTTTCGAGCGCCTGGTCTCGGCGATCTGGCAGGCCATCCTGACCGCGGGCCGCACCGGCGACTTCCGGCCCAGCCGCAGCCGGTTGTGCGACTACTGCAACCACAAGGCGCTCTGCCCGGAGTTCGGCGGCACCCCGCCCGCCTACCCCGGCTGGCCCGAGCCCGCCGCCGACGCGGAGACGGTGCTGGACCGAACGGACTGACCCCATTCCTGCCCCATTGGGCATGGGTTCGGCCATGTGCCTAATCTTTCCGCGAATTCGCGCGCGTCCCCTAGATCGTTTCGCTATAACGGAGCCATCGGTTCGCCGGTATCCCGTTTCCCGGCGGAATTCGATCATTGCCAGGGGGATTAATGTGATCCAATCACCACATCACAGCGGGCGCGGGGGCGCCCGGGTCCGGCTCGTCGTGGTGCACACCGCGGAGGGCGCCCGCACGGTCGAGGCGCTCGGCCGGTTCTTTCAGGGCAAGACGCAGGCGTCGAGCCACGTCGGCATCGACGACAAGCGGATCGAGCAGTACGTCAACTACGACCGGGCAGCGTGGACCCTGCGCTCCGGCAACCCGATCAGCGACAACGCGGAGCTGTGCGGGTTCGCCAAGTGGAGCCGGGCGGAATGGCTGGAGCATCCGCGGATGCTGGAGCTGGCCGCGCAATGGATCGCGCAACGCTGTCGCGCGCGGGGCATCCCGCTGCGCAAGCTCACCCCGGCCCAGGTCGCGGCCGGCGAGTCCGGTGTCATCGGGCACCACGACTGGACGGTGGGCAAGAAGGAGGGCTCCCACTGGGATCCCGGACCGAATTTTCCCTGGGACTTGGTCATGGCCAAGGCCGGGGGTCAGTCAGGGGAGGACGATTTGCCATCACCGAAAGAGGTCGCCGCCGCCACGCTGGACATGCCATTGGGCCCCGGCGCCGACCCGCAGTCGCTCTCGGCCTTCGTGGTCCGCAACCGCGATGTCGCCGAGAAACTGGACGAACTGCTCGGCCTGCTGCGCCCCGGCATCGAGGGCGTCCGGCACGCGGGCCCGCTGGCGAACCTGATCGCCAAGGCCGCCGAGAACGAGGGCCTGCCGGCGGTGGCGGAACTCTCCGACGCCGACCTGGAGATGCTGGCCAAGGCCGCCACGGCTGAACTGAGCCGCCGCAAGGCCTGACAGAACCAACGCTGCCCCGGTCCGCCGAGCTGGCGGACCGGGGCAGCGTCGTGTTGATCAGAGTCGGCAGGAACGGATGTCCGAGGTCAGGACCGCCTTCGCGCCCAGAGCTGCCAGCCGGTCCATGATCAGGTTGGCTTCCTTGCGTGGCACCATCGCCCGCACCGCCACCCACAGCGGATCCGCCAGCGGCGCCACTGTCGGTGACTCCAGCCCCGGGGTCAGGTTGACCGCGTCGGCCAGCAGCGAGCGCGGGCAGTCGTAGTCCAGCATCAGGTACTGCTGGGCGAAGACCACGCCCTGCACCCGGGCCGCCAGCTGCGCCTTCTCCGGGGTCTCGGCGGAACCTGCGCGTTCGACCAGCACCGCCTCGGACACACAGATCGGGTCGCCGAAGGCCACCAGGCCGTGCTGGCGCAGGGTGCGGCCGGAGCCGACCACGTCGGCGACCGCGTCGGCCACGCCGAGCTGGATGGAGATCTCCACCGCGCCGTCCAGGCGGATCACCTCGGCGCTGACGCCGTGTTCGGCCAGGCTGGCCCGGACCAGGCGCGGGTAGGCGGTGGCCACCCGCTTGCCGTCGAGGTCCTTGACCGACCACTCCCGGCCCGCGGTGCCCGCGTAGCGGAAGGTGGAGCCGCCGAAGCCGAGCGCGAGCCGTTCGGTGACCGGCGCGCCGGAGTCCAGCGCGAGGTCCCGGCCGGTGATCCCCATGTCCAGCTCGCCGGAGCCGACGTAGATGGCGATGTCCTTGGGGCGCAGGAAGAAGAACTCGACGTCGTTGACCGGGTCGAGCACGGTCAGGTCGCGCTGTTCATGTCGGCCCCGGTAACCCGCCTCGGCAAGCATCTCGCTGGCGATTCCGGACAGCGTGCCCTTGTTGGGCACCGCGACACGCAACATGGCGTCCTACTCCGTGGTCGTGGTGGTGTTTACAGATACCGGTAGACGTCGTCCAGGGTGAGCCCCCGGCCGATCATGAGCACCTGGAGGCGGTAGAGCAGCTGGGAGATCTCCTCGGCGAGTTCGGCGTCGGACTCGTGTTCGGCGGCCAGCCACACCTCCCCGGCCTCTTCGAGGACCTTCTTGCCCTGGGCGTGCACCCCGGCGTCCAGCGCCGCGACGGTGCCGGAGCCCTCGGGCCGGGTCTGCGCCCGCTCGGAAAGCTCGGCGAACAGCTGGTCGAACGTCTTCACGGCACTGAATCCTTCCATCCCGGCCCGCCCGGCACGATCGCTGGGGGCACCGGTGTGACCAGTGGCTCAGCCCTGGTCGAACAGGTTGGGCAGGCCGGCGCGGTAACGGCGGGTGTCCTCCTCCTGAAGTCCACGCAACTCTGGGGCGCGGAACAGGGTGAACAGCCTGGCCCGCGGCGCACTGGACCCGGTCTCGTCCAGTACCGCGTTCGCGGCCAGCCTGCCTGCCTCGTTGGCGCCCTCCATGGTCGCCAGGTTCACGATGTTGCGGACGTAGTCGGCGGCCAGGAACAGGTTCGGGATGGCGGTGGCCGCCTCCGGCCGCAGCGCCCAGGAGCCGACCGGGTTGATCAGCAGCGGCTCCTCGCTGTGCGCCCCGCCGGGCGAGCCGAGGCCGGTGATCGCCGGGTCCAGGAACCAGGAGTGCAGGTCAGCGGGCCGGAGCAGGTCCTCGCCGGTGTCCTCCAGGCTGGCCGACAGCTGCGCCCACACCTCGTCGAAGAGCTGCTGTTTGGTGCAGAACCGGGCCGGTTTGCCGTGCACGATCCCGGGCGCCTCCCAGTTGGAGATGATCACGGACAGGCAGTCCCGGACCCCGCCGTCGCCGTAGCGGGTGAGGTCGCCGCCGCGCCAGAACTGGGCCTGGCTGACCGAGGTCAGCGACCACGGCGTGTCCAGGTAGCTCACGTGCCCGTGCACCAGCGGCAGCTTGCGCCGCAGGTAGAACATGAGCCCGTTCATCCACTCGGTGCGCAGCTCGCCGACCAGCCGCAGCCGGGGGTCGGCGGCCAGCACCTCCGGCCCCCACAGCGCCAGCGAACGCTCGGCCGGCACCGCGCTGATGTAGTGGTCCGCGCTCACGTGAACGCTCCCGGCTGCGGTGCGCACGGTCACGCCGCTGATCCGGCCACCGGAGACGTGCAGCCGTTCCGCGGCGCCGGTCTCGAACCGCACGCCGAGCGAACGCAGGTGGGCCAGCCACGGGTCGATCCAGGCCTCGTTGGTCGGCGCGTTGAGCACCCGGTCGGCCGGACCGTCGTTGCCGCGGCCGAGCAGGTTGTTGAAGAACGCCTCGGTGAACAGGCCGACGGTGTGGGTGCTGGCCTCCTCGGCGCGCGCGGCCACCAGCATCCGGGTGAAACCGATGCCGAAGATCCGCTGGTACTCCTGGGACATCCGGCCCGCGCCGAGGAAGTCCCACCACGCGGTGCGCTCCCACTGCCCGAGCCGCCGCTCGTCACCGCTGGTGAGGTAGACCACCAGACGGTTGGCGAAGTGCGCGGACTCCCAGGGCGGCAGCCGCAGACCGGTGTCCAGCAGGGCGATCAGCGCGGGCAGCAGCAGCACCGGATCCAGGCTGGGCAGCGCCAGTTTCAGCGGCACGAACAGGTCGAAGCGGGTGCCCATCCGGGACAGCCGGAACACCGAACCGGACACCAGGTTGTCGTGCACGCCGTTGCGGTTGCCCGGGAACGGGATCCGGCGCAGCGTGTCCGGCAGGTTGCGGTACCAGCCGGGGAAGAACCGGAAGCCGTGCTCGCCGGGCAGGTCCGGCCTGCCACCGGAACCGGTGCCGGGCACCGGGATGCTGCGGGCCTTGCCGCCGAGTTCCTTGCGTTCCAGCACGGTGACGGCGAACCCGCGTTCGGCCAGTTCGTGCGCCGCGGTCAGGCCGCCGATGCCGCCGCCGAGGACGAGCACCGTGCCCGCTGATCTCCGGGCCGGTGCGCCGCGGGCCGCCGCGGCTGTGGCAGGCACGCCCAGTGCCGCCGCGCCGCCCAATGCCACGCCGTGGGAAAGCAAGCTACGCCGAGTCAGTCCACCCATGACCACACCCCTGGCAAAAACCCTAGGCGGCGGCGCGGATGAGCGGCCAGTGCCCGATCGGCTGGACCTCCTCAGGCGTGTTCGGCGTGCCCGTCGCGGTCCGTGTCGGCCGGTTGGTCCAGACCGGGCACGACCGCCGCGAACAGCCCAAGTCCCAGGCCGTACGGGTCGTCCATGCCAACCGCGCGCAGCGTGTCGGCTGGCAGCGCGAGCAGCGAGATGGCCACGCCGAGCAGGTAGGCGTCGAGCAGTCCGGCGTCCTTGGCGGTGGTGGCCAGTCCGGCCGCGTGGTGCACCTCGGCGATGGCGGCGGCGTTGGCGCGCACCATCTCGCCGAGCGCCGCCCGCACCTCGGCGCTGCGCACGCCTTCCAGGTACAGCTCGAACATGGCCAGGATCTGGGTGCGATCGCCCTGCAGCGCACGGTGCAGCAGCGCCGGGTACAGCTCGCTGACCTGGCTCGGGGTCACCCCGGCCGGGGTGGTCTCGCGCAGCTGCTGGACGGCCTCGCCGTGCTCCTGGGCCATCCGGCGGGCCGCGGCGGCCAGCAGGGAGTCCCGGGTGGGGAAGTAGTTCTTGGTGGTGCCGACCGGGACGTCGGCGGCACGGTCGACCGCGCGGTGGGTCAGCCCTCGGCCGCCCTCGCGCGCGAGCACCTCGATCGCCGTGTCAGCCAGCAGTTCCCGACGCGTCGACCTGCGCTTTCCGTCTCCCCGACCCGTATTCACAACACGTTCATCTTAGTACTCGGTATCCGATCATGACCAGCCAGGGTGGATCATGTCCCCGTGACCGCACCCCTGGCCCGTCGGCTCGGCACCGCTGACGCCGTGACCGTCGGCCTGGCCGCGATGATCGGCGCCGGGGTGTTCAGCGCCCTGGGCCCGGCCGCCGCGGCCGCAGGCGCCGGCCTGCTGCCCGCACTGGCCATCGCCGCGCTGATCGCCTACTGCAACGCCACCTCCACCCTGCGGCTCGCCCTGCGCTACCCGACCTCCGGCGGCGCCTACGTCTACGGCCGGGAACGCCTCGGCCCGCTCTGGGGCAACCTGGCTGGCTGGTGCTTCGTGCTGGGCAAGACCGCCAGCTGCGCGGCGATGGCGCTGACCGTCGGCCAGTACCTGTGGCCCGATCACGCCCGGCCGGTGGCGGTGGCCGCGGTGCTCGGACTGACCACGCTCACCTACTTCGGCGTGCACCGTGGCGCCAAACTGGCCAGGGTGATCGTGACGATCGTGCTGGTCTGCCTGGTGGCACTGGGCGTGCTGGCCCTGACCACCGGCGCGCCGCAGGCCGACCGGCTCGTCCCGCACAGCTCCACCGGGGTGCTGACCGCGGCGGCGCTGCTGTTCTTCGCCTTCGCCGGGTACGCCCGGATCGCCACCCTCGGCGAGGAGGTCCGCGACCCGCGCCGCACCCTGACCCGCGCGGTGCCCCTGGCCCTGGCCATCGCGCTGGCCGTGTACACGCTGCTGGCGGTGGCCGCGCTGGCCACCGTGGGCGCGGCGGGCCTGGCCGCCTCCCCCGCCCCGCTGCGCACCGTGCTGGAAGTCACCCCGCTGCGCGAGTTCGGCTGGGTGATCTCCATCCTGGGCGCGGTCGCCGCCCTCGGCGCCCTGCTCGCGCTGGTGCTCGGCGTCTCCCGCACCGCCTTCGCGATGGCCCGCGACGGAAACCTGCCAAGGCCGCTGGCCGCCGTGCACCCACGGCACCAGGTCCCGCACCGGGCCGAGGTGGTGGTGGGCCTGCTCGCCGCCACCGCGGCCGCCACCCTGGACCTCAGAGAGGCCATCGGCCTGTCCTCCTTCGGCGTGCTGCTCTACTACGCGGTGGCCAACGCGGCCGCCTGGACCCTGGAACCGGAGTTCCGGCCGGCCCGCTGGATCCCGATTGCCGGACTTGTCGGTTGTGTCCTGCTCGCCGGTGTGCTCATCTGGGGTGGTGGTGCGTGGTGAGCGAATGCTGGTCTTGTCCGGACTGGCGATGGGGGCCCTCCTGGTGGCCTGCCTGCTGGCGTTGATCGCCGCCCCACACCTGCGCCCGCACCTGAGTTACGCCGACGGCACCGTCCCCGGCGAGGTCGCCACCTACACCTGCCAGGCCGCCATCGGCCTGGACGGCCTGCTGCCCTGCCCACGGGAGAAGGACTACCGCTGGGACCTGGCCGCCAACAGCGACCTGAGCACCACCTGGACCACCAGTCGCAGCGACACCAGCATGCTGGGCGGGGTGCTCACGCAGGGCGAGGCGGACTGCCCGGACAGCCGCATCGCCTGGACCCTGACCGCGAACGGGCGCACCAGTTCCGGCTCGCTCTCCGGCACCGACCGGGCCACCCTGGTGACGCTGTCGTTGTCCGAACCCCAGGACCGCATCACCCTCACCCTGCGCCGCCTGGACTCCGCCCCCTGCGCCACCGCCCTGGAATGGCGCCAAGCCGCCCCCGAAGCTCCCTGGCTCGGCTTCCTCTGGTCCTGGTAACCCACCGAGTTGGCCCAACTCGTACGCCCACTTGGGCAAAACACCCGTACCAGTTGGGCCAACTCGACGTCAGACTTCCTTGCCTCGCAGGGTGAAGCGGGCGCCCAGCACCACGCCGACGCACAGCAGTGGGAGCACGAACAGGGCTACCGGCAGGGTGAAGGCCTGGGCCAGGCCGCCGATCATCGGGGGGCCCAGGAGGAAGCCGGGCCAGGCCGCCGCCGAGACCGCCGCGATGGCCTGGGCCGCGTGCCTGCCGGGCAGGGCGGCCGCGCTGCTGAAGACCACCGGCACGGCGCAGGCCACGCCCAGGCCGAGGGTGGCGAAGCCGAGCATGGCGGCCCAGGGGTGGCCGATGAGCAGGGCGGCGGTGAAGACCACCACGGCCACCGAGGCCAGGGTGCCGACCACCGCGCGGCCGCCGAAGCGGCTCACCCAGCGGTCGCCCATGGCGCGGCCCAGGAACATGCTCAGCGCGAAGGCGCTGAAGGCGAAGCCGGCGAAGGCGGGCGAGGTGCCCAGGTTCTCCTTCATGTACAGCGCCGACCACTCCGCGGCCGCGCCCTCGCAGAGCACCGCGGCCAGCATCAGCGCGCCCAGGGCGAGCAGTTTGGCGTCCTTGAGCGGGAAGGAGACGCCGCCCTTCTCCTTGCGTTCGTGCTTGGCCGAGCGGTCGCCGTCCAGGGCCAGGCCGGTGGTGGCCGGGACGAAGATCAGCGCCACCACGCCGACCAGCAGCATCTGCGTGGTCAGCGACAGGCCGAAGGCGATGGCCAGGCCGCCGAGGGCGCCGCCAGCCGCCGCGCCCAGGCTCCAGCAGGCGTGGAAGCTGGACATCACCGAGCGGCCGTACTGCCGCTCCACCAGCACCGCCTGCGCGTTCATCGCCACATCCAGGGAACCCTGGAACGCGCCCCAGACCGCCAGTGCGATGAACAGCCCGGCCAGGGAGTCCGCCAGGCCCAGCAGGCCCGCGGACAGGCCGTAGCCGATCGCGGTGATCACCATGACCTTGCGACTGCCCAGCCAGGACACCAGTGCCCCGGTGCACAGGATCGCCAGCAGCGCGCCCACCGGTCCACCGAGCAGCGCGATCCCCAGCTGGCCGTCGCTGAGCGCGAGTTTGGCCTTCACCAACGGGATGTAGGGCGTCCAGGTCGCGAACACCATCGCGTGCAGGGTGAACACCCCGGACAGCATCAGACGGGCGGTCCGGGCAGCTCGCGCGGGGGCGAGAACGCCGGTCTCAGACACAATGCACCTCCACTCCAGCTTTGCGTAGTTGGTCCAGTTCGTCCTCGGGTGCGGCGGTGTCGGTCACCAGCACGTCGAGCGCGTCCAGCTCGCACACCCTGGCGAAGGCCCGCCGCCCCAGCTTGGAGGCGTCCACCGCGGCCACCACCCGCGCCGATGCCCGCACCGCGGCCCGCTTGACCTGGGACTCGGCCAGGTCGAAGGCGGTCACCCCGTCCCGGCCGCTGACTCCGCAGCAGCCCAGCACCAGGGTGTCGAAGCGCATCCGGTCCAGCGCGTACTCGGTGAGCGGCCCGATGAAGGCCTGTTCGGGTTTGCGCACGTCGCCACCGGGCAGCACCTGGTGCACATGCTCGGCGTGCTCGAAGGCGGTGGCGATGTGCAGGGACAGCGGCAGCACGGTCAGCCGCAACGACTGCGCCGCCCTGGCCGCCTCCAGCGCGGTGGTGCCGCTGTCGAAGACCACGCTCTCCCCGTCGTCGAGCAGCCCGGCCACGGCCAGCCCGATCCGGCGCTTGGCGTCCACGTGCTGGCGGCTGCGCACCGCGAACGGCGTCTCCTCACCGGCCAGCATGCTCACCGCGGCGCCGCGTACCCGGCGCAACAGCCCGTCCCGCTCCAGCGCGTCGAGATCCCGGCGGATGGTCATCTCCGAACACTGGGTGAGTTCGGCCAGGTCCACTACCGTGATCCGGGAGCGCTCCCGGAGCGCGGTCAGGATCATTTCGTGCCGTTGCACACTTTCCACGCGTTCATACGAACACAAACCATGTTCGCCGCGCAACCGGTTTCAGAAAGAACGTGGGATGAACGGATCTTGACACAGGCGGCAGAGTGGTATGGACCACTTGTCGTTTCATGGAGGAGCCCCATGGGATACGCAGCCACCGTGCACGAGCACCTCCAGCGGGTGGAGGAGGCCAACACCGAGGCCGTGGCGCAGGTCGTCGGCCTGCTCCTGGAGGTCGTGCGCGCGGACGGCCTGATCCACACCGCCGGCGCCGGGCACTCCTTGGCCGCAGTGGCCGAGACCTTCTACCGCGCGGGCGGCCTGGCCTGCGTGCGCCCGATCTACCACCCGGAACTGCTGCCCATGCACGGCGCGCGGGCCAGCACGGTGGCCGAGCGCCGCTCCGGCCTGGCCGCGGAGACCCTGGGTGAGAAGCCGTTCGGCCCGGACGACCTGCTGATCGTCTTCTCCACCAGCGGCGTCAACCCGTACCCGGTGGAGCTGGCCAAGGCCGCGGTGTCGGCCGGTCGCCCGGTGGTCGCGGTGACCTCCCGCGAGGCCAGCGCCGCCGCGCCCAGCCGCTCCGGCACCACCCTGGCCGCCGAGTCCACCGTGGTGCTGGACAACCTGGTCCGGGTCGGCGACGCCAGCTACCCCGCCGACTCCCCCGCCACCGCCCCGCTGTCCTCGCTGGCCAACGGCTTCCTGTGGAACCTGCTGCTGGTCGGCCTGCAGGACGCGGCCACCACGGCCGGAATCCGGTTGCCGTTGTGGCGCAGCGCGAACATGGTCGGCGGCGACGAGGCGAACAAGGACCTGATGGCCCGCTACCTGCCGCTGGTGCCGGTGCTCGAATAGCCCACCGGTGGAGCGAAAGTAGAACTACCTATGGAGTGCGCGCTCAAGTCCTGAATAGTGTCCCCGGGGCGGGCCGGTAGCAGTGCCCGCCCGGGGACAGGGGGGCTTTACGTGGTCAGCAGGCGTGCGCGAAGTTGGTTACTCACCGGCGGGGCGGTGCTCACCGCGACCGCCGCGGTGGCCGGGGTGCTGGTGTTCTGGGGTCCGGAGGCGGAGCCGGAGAAGCCGGGCTCGTCGACGCCGGGACGCAGGCCGGTGCTCGCCGCCGAGGCGGCCAGCGGTTTCCTCTCCGCCTTCGGCAACAACGACATCGGCAGCTCGGCCGGGCTCACCGATAACCGCGCCGCGGCCGAACCGGTGCTCAAGGCGCTGCGCAACCCGGCCCAGGACACCCGGCCGGAGATGGTCACCCTCAAGGCCAAGACCTACCCGGAGCCCACACCGGAGCAGACCGAACTGAGCGTGCCGTTCACCGCGCGCTGGCTCTTCGGCGGCGGGCGGGTCTGGGAGTACGAACACGCGCTGCCGCTGCGCAAGGAGAACGGCAGCTGGGCGGTGCGCTGGGCCCCGGAGGTGCTGCACCCGAAGTTCGCCGCGGGCCGCACGCTGTCGATGACCACCACCAACGCCGACGGCGAACTGATCGGCGGCGACGGAAAACCCGTGGCGGGCAACGACCTCTCGCCACAACTCCTGCCCGCGGTGCGCCGCGCGCTGGAGGGCGATCTCCAGGGTGAGCTGAGCTGGAGCCTGGTGCTCAAGGAGCCCGACGGCAAGGTGGCCGACACCCTGGCCGGCCGCAAGGGCAAGGCGGCCGTCAACGCGGCGATCACCCTGCTGCCCCAGGTGCAGGCCGCGGCCCAGGCCGCGGTGAACAGCCAGAAGACCAACCCCGCCATGATCGTGGCCATCCGCTCCACCGGCGAGATCCTGGCCATCGCGCAGAATCCCGCCGCCGACGCCAAGGGCCTGCCCGCCCTGACCGGCCTGTACGAACCCGGCTCCACGTTCAAGGTGGTCACCGCCGCGGCCGTACTGCAAGCGGGCAAGGCCGACCCCGGCACCGTGCTGCCCTGCCCCAAGGAAGATGTGATCAAGCAGCGCCGGGTCCGCAACGACGACAACTTCGACCTCGGCGAGGTCCCGCTGAGCACGGCCTTCGCCCAGTCCTGCAACACCACTTTCGCCCGTCTGGCCGCGGATCTGCCGACGAACACGCTCCCGGACTCCGCCCGCCAGCTCGGCATCGGCGTGGACTTCGACGTCATGGGCATCACCACCAACACCGGCAGCGTGCCCACCCCGTCTTCTGGGGCCGCCCAGGTCGAGGCGAGTTTCGGCCAGGGCCAGGTCCGTACCAGTCCCTTCGGCATGGCCCTGGTCGCCGCCACCGTCGCGGCAGGCGGCCGCAGGCCGAACCCGGTGCTGGTCCGCGGCCAGAAAACCACCGTCGAAGGCGCCGGTTCCCTGCTGCCGGGCGGGGTGGCGACCCAGTTGCGCGGCCTGATGCGCGGGGTGGTCACCAGCGGCACCGCCAAGGCCCTCAACGGCCTCGGCCCGGTGCACGGCAAGACCGGCACCGCCCAGTTCGGCGACGGCACCCAGGCCCACGGCTGGTTCACCGGCTTCCGCAACAACATCGCCTTCGCGGTCCTGATCGACGGCGCGGGCAGCTCCAAGCCCGCGGTGACCATGGCCGCCCACTTCCTCAAGTCCCACAACGCCTAACCCACCCACCCGAGCCCGCCAAGTTGGCCCAACTCGTACGCCCGGTTGGCACAAGTGGGCGTACGAGTTGGGCCAAGTGGTACGGGTGGGGTCAGCTGGCCTGGGGCAGGAGGGGGTCTTCGGCGAACTGGGTCCGGTACAGCTCGGCGTAGCGCCCGTCCTTGACCAGCAGCTCGGTGTGCGAGCCGCGTTCCAGGATCCGGCCGTCCTCGATCACCAGGATCACATCGGCCGCGCGGATGGTGGACAGCCGGTGCGCGATGACCAGCGCGGTCCGGTTGGACAGCGCCTCGCTCAGCGCCTCCTGCACCGCCGCCTCCGAACTCGAGTCCAGATGCGCGGTCGCCTCATCCAGGATCACCACCCGGGGCTGGGCCAACAGCAACCGCGCGATGGTCAGCCGCTGCCGCTCCCCACCGGAGAGCCGGTAACCCCGCTCCCCCACAACCGTGTCCAGCCCATCCGGCAGCGTGGCCACCAGATCAGCGAGCCTGGCCTGCCGCAACGCGGTCCAGACCTCCTCATCCGTGGCCGCCGGACGCCCGTAACGCAGGTTCGCGCCGATCGTGTCGTGGAAGAGATGGCCATCCTGGGTCACCACGCCCACGGTGTCCCGGATCGCGTCGAAGGACAGCTCCCGCACGTCCACATCGGAGAGTCGAATAGCCCCGGCGTCCACGTCGTAAAGCCTTGGCAGCAAAGAGGCGATGGTCGACTTGCCCGCACCCGAGGACCCCACCAGCGCGATCAGCTGACCCGGTTCGGCCCGGAAACTGATGCCGTGCAACACCTCCTGCCCGCCACGCTTGTCCAGGGTCTCCACATCCTCAAGGGAGGCAAGGGAAACCTTGCTCGGCGCGGGGTAGCCGAAGCGCACGTCCTGGAACTCCACCGACACCCCGCCCGGCGGCACCGTCCGCGGCCGTTCCCCTTCGGTGATCGACGGCGCCAGGTCCAGCACCTCGAAAACCCGCTCGAAGGAGACCAGCGCGCTCATCACATCCACTCGCGCGTTCGCCAGCGCGGTCAGCGGCGAGTACAGCCGGGTCAGCAGAAGAGCAAGGGAGACAACGGTTCCGGCCGCGAGCTGGCCCTGGATCGCCAGCCAGCCACCGAGTCCGTAGACCAGCGCGAGCGCCAGGCTGGACACCAGGGTCAGCGCGGTGACGAAGGACATCGTGGTCATCGCGTTGCGCACGCCGATATCGCGCACCCGCGCCGCCCGCGCGCCGAACTCCTCGGCCTCCTCCCGCGGCCGCCCGAACAACTTCACCAGGGTCGCCCCTGGCGCGGAGAAACGTTCGGTCATCTGGTTGGTCATGCCCGCGTTGTGCCCGGCGGCCTCACGCTGCAGATCGGCCATCCGCCGCCCGACCCGGCGGGCTGGCAGCACGAACACCGGCAGCAGCACCATCGCCAGCACGGTGACCTGCCAGGACAGCGTGAGCATCACACCGAGGGCGAGGGCCAGCTGGATGACGTTGGTGAGCACCCCGGACACGGTGGAGGTGAACGCCCGCTGCGCGCCGACCACGTCGTTGTTGAGCCTGCTGACCAGCGCGCCGGTGCGGGTGCGGGCGAAGAAGGCCACCGGCAGCTCCTGGACGTGCTCGAACACCGCCCGCCGCAGGTCGTAGATCAGCCCTTCGCCGATCCGCGAGGACAGCCAGCGCTCCACCAGTCCGATCGCCGCGCCGAGCAGGGCGATGGCGGCGATGAGCAGCGCGATGCGGACGACCAGGCCCGAGTCCCCGCCGTCCACGATCGCGTTCACCACCTGCCCGGCCAGCACCGGGGTGCTGACCGCGAGCACCGCGGAGATGACGGTCAACCCGAGGAAGACCAGCAGCTTGCCGCGGTGCGGGCGCGCGAAGGAGAGCACCCGTCGCAGGGTGCCGCGCCGCACTTTCCTACTGGCGGCGTCTTGGCGCATCGCCCCACGCATCAACATCCACGTGCCGTCCACGGCCCCTCCTAGTGCAGGTTCGACCAGCACAACACCGAGGGGTCGTGAACTATTCCGTGGTGAAACTATTCAGCTGTGGGACCGGTCAGGCTTCAGGAGCCTGCGGGGTTCATCAGCGCCCGCAGCTCGGCCAGCCTGCGGAGCTGCGCCGATCGCTCGGCCGCGGTCTGCTCGGACAACGACGGGCTGCCCGCCGCCTTGGCCAGCAGGGCGAGGGTTTCCCGGCTCGCTCCCGGCATGGGCGCGAGCAGGCGGGCGACCAGATTCGTCACCGCGGCGTCCAGCGCGTCCGCCGGCACGACCTCGTTGACCAGCCCGATCCGCAGGGCCTCCTCGGCGCCGACCCGCCGGCCGGTCAGGCAGATCTCCACGGCTCGCGCGTATCCGACACACTGCGTGAGCGGGAGGGTGCCACCGAGGTCGGGAACCAGTCCAAGACTGGTCTCGGCCATCGCGAACTGGGCGTCCTCGGCCACGATCCGGAGATCGCAGGCCAGGGCGAGCTGGAAACCCGCGCCGATCGCGTGCCCATGCACCGCCGCCACGGTGATGAAGTTCGACTCACGCAGCCAGGTGAAGCCCTGCTGGAACCCGGCGATCAAGGCGTGGGATTCCTCGGGCGAACCCGAGACGAGGGACACCAGACCTGGCTGCCCGTCAAAACCCTCCGCGGTGAACAACCGCCGGTCGAGGCCAGCGGAGAAGGCGCGGCCGACCCCGCGCACAACCACAACCCTGACCTCGTCCGGCAGCGCCGAGCCGATCTCGCGCAGGGCCACCCAGGTCGCGGGCGTCTGCGCGTTGAGCACCTCGGGCCGGTTCAGCGTGACCGTGGCAAGCGGACCGTCCACGGAAAGCTGGACACCCCCGCGCTCCAGCAGGCCAGCGTCGATCTTCGAATCATCTGGCATGGGGAACTCGTCGGCTCCTGGATTCTGTTGTGTGGTGGGAAAAATTCGCAGTCGTCGGTTGACCCGACGTCACTTCTTCTTGGTACGCGTGGCGCCGCCCCGGCCCCGCAGTGTCACACCGGACTCGCTCAACACACGGTGCACGAAGCCGTACGAGCGACCGGTGGACTCGGCCAGGGACCGAATGCTCGCGCCCTTCTCGTACTTCTTCTTCAGGTCAGAGGCAAGCTTGTCCCGAGCCGCGCCGGTGATCCGGGCGCCCTTCTTCAGGTCAGTCGCCACCTTGTCCCGCCTTCCGTCCGAGCAGGTGGGTCGATCTACGACCCCTTGGGGGCAATGATCGAACAGGAAGGCAGTAAATGCTAGGCGATCATGGAAAAACGTCGCCAAATGGTACCTGCTTCACCGATAGTTGATCGACGAAGCACGCTAAGTGTAGTCAGCACCGCCCGATCGGCGGTCGCGCTAGGCGAGTTGCACCAGCTCGAGGTAGTCAGCGGACCAGTGATCTTCGGTACCATCGGGCAGCAAGATCACCCGTTCCGGCTCCAAAGCCTCCACCGCTCCGGGATCGTGGGTGACCAGCACCACCGCGCCGGCGAAAGTGCGCAGCGCGTCCAGGACCTGCTCACGGCTGGCCGGGTCCAGGTTGTTGGTCGGCTCGTCGAGCAGCAGCACGTTGGCCGCGCTGGAGACCAGGCCGGCCAGCGCGAGCCGGGTCTTCTCACCACCGGAGAGCGTGCCCGCGGGCTGGTCGAGCTGTTCGCCGCTGAACATGAAGGAGCCGAGCAGGGTGCGCAACTGCTGCTCCGGGGTGTCCGGGGCGGCGTGCCGGATGTTCTCCCACACGCTCGCGCCGTGGTCCAGGGTCTCGTGCTCCTGCGCGTAGTAGCCAAGACGAAGCCCGTGACCTGGGACGATACGCCCGGAGTCGCTCTTCTCCTGATCGCCGAGCAGCTTGAGCAGGGTGGTCTTGCCCGCGCCGTTGAGGCCGAGCACGACCACCTTGGAACCGCGGTCGATGGCCAGGTCCACGCCCGCGAAGATCTCCAGAGAACCGTAGGACTTGGACAGGTTCTCCGCGGTCAGCGGGGTCTTGCCGCAGGGCGCGGGCTCGGGGAAGCGGATCCGGGCGACCTTGTCGGAGACCCGTTCCTCATCCAGTCCGGCCAGCAGCCGCTGGGCCCGCTTGGCCATGTTCTGCGCGGCGACCGCCTTGGTGGCCTTGGCCCGCATCTTGTCGGCCTGGGCCATCAACGTGGAGGCCTTCTTCTCCGCGTTGGCGCGTTCCCGGCGGCGGCGCTTCTCGTCGGTGGCGCGCGCGTCCAGGTACCGCTTCCAGTCCATGTTGTAGATGTCGACCTCGGCGCGGGTGGCGTCGAGGAACCACACCCGGTTCACCACGTCGGCGAGCAGATCGACATCGTGGCTGATCACCACGAGCCCGCCGTCGTGCGCCTTGAGGAAGGAGCGCAGCCAGGTGATGGAGTCGGCGTCGAGGTGGTTGGTCGGCTCGTCCAGCAGCAGGATGGTGGCCGACTTGGCGCCGCCGCCCCCGCCGTCGGAGGCCGCGAACAGGATCCGGGCCAGCTCGACCCGGCGGCGCTGACCACCGGAAAGGGTCTGCAGCGCCTGCTCCATGACGCGCAGCGGCAGGCCGAGGTTGGCGCAGATCCGGGAGGCGTCGCTCTCCGCGGCGTAACCGCCGAGGGCGGAGAAGCGCTCTTCGAGGCGGCCGTAGCGGCGGACGGCGCGCTCGCGCGCGTTCTCGTCCACCAGTTCGGCCATCTCGTTCTGCGCCTTCTCCAGGTCGCGGGCCAGCTGGTCCAGGTTGCGGGCGGAGAGCACCCGGTCCTTGACCGTGACCGACAGGTCGCCTTCACGGGGGTCCTGCGGCAGGTAGCCCAGCTCCTCGGCGAGCTTGATCTCGCCGGCGTGCGGCTCGCCTTCACCGGCGAGCACCCGCAGGGTGGTGGTCTTGCCGGCGCCGTTGCGGCCGACCAGGCCGATCCGGTCGCCCGGCTGGATGCGGAGGTTGGCGTCGGCGACGAGGATGCGCGACCCAGCGCGCAGTTCCAGCCCGTTGGCTGAGATCAAGGGAAGCTCCAAGGATTTTTGTGGTCGGCCGGGCCTAGCGGTCATCGGCCCGCCAGTCGTACCGGCGGGCTGTCCAGCGGCCTACAGCGTCAGAACCACGCCACCATCATACCCGGCGCAGGCACGCGATTTACCGTGCGCCCGCGCACACCTGTGCCGGACACCCCCGATCCGGCTCTCGTACTCGCCGGTAAGTTGACCTAGAGTCTGGGAACATGAGCCAGCCGAACACCCCCGCCCGCACGGACTTCACCGGTAAGACAGCCCTGGTCACCGGGGCCAGCCGGGGCATCGGCCTCGGTATCGCCGAGGAGCTGCTCGGCCGGGGCGCGAACGTGGTGATCACCTCCCGCAAGGCCGAGCAGGTGGAGGCCGCCGTGCGGCACCTGGCGGACACGGTGGCGGACGGCGACAAGCGGGTGCTGGGCCTGCCCGGCAACACCGGCGTGGACGTGGACCGGGAGGGCGCGGTGGACGGCACCCTGGCCCGCTTCGGCTCGCTGGACGTGCTGGTCAACAACACCGGCATCAACCCGGTCTTCGGCTTCCTGATGGACGCCGACCTGAACGCGGTGAAGAAGATCTTCGACACCAACGTGGTGGCCACCCTGGGCTTCATCCAGCTGGCCTGGCACCGCTGGATGGGCGAGCACGGCGGCACCGTGGTCAACATCGCCTCGGTCGGCGGCATCCGCTCCACCGGCGCGATCGCCGCCTACGGCGCCTCCAAGGCGGCGCTGATCCGGCTGACCGAGGAGCTGGCCTGGCAGCTGGGCCCGAAGGTGCGGGTCAACGCGGTGGCCCCGGCGGTGGTCAAGACCAAGTTCGCCGAGCAGATCTACACCGGCCGCGAGGACGACATCACCAGCGCCTACCCGATGAAGCGGCTGGGCACTCCCGAGGACGTGGCCCGCCTGGTCGCGTTCCTGGCCTCGGACGAGGCGGACTGGATCACCGGCGAGACCGTGCGCGTGGACGGTGGCCTGCTCGCCACCGGGACGCTGGGCTGAGTCGTGCTGCGGGTCGACCCGGACAGCCAGATCCCGCCCTGGCGGCAACTGCACGACCAGGTCCGCACCGCGATCGCGGCGGGCACCCTCGCACCCGGGATGGCCTTGCCCACGGTCCGCGGCCTGGCCGCTGACCTCGGCATCGCCGCGGGCACGGTGGCCAGGGCGTACAAGGAGCTGGAGGCGGCCGGGGTGGTGCGCACCGCGGGCCGCAAGGGCACCGTGGTGGCCGACCAGCCACCCGCCTTCGCCCCGGACGAACTGCCTGCCCTGGCCGAGGAGTTCGTGCGGCAGGCCAGGTTGCTGGGCGCGGACCGGGTGGCGGTGTTCAACGCGGTCAACAACGCCTGGCCGGTGGACGGCTGACCGTTCGTTCGTCTACCGACCGGTCGGTAGGCGGTTGATAAGCGCGCTTTCTTCATTGAGTGAAGAAAGCGGCCAGCGCGGCCGCGGTGTCCACCGGCGCTTCCTCCGGCAGGTAATGGTCACAAGGCAAGCCTTTTCCACTGACCTGTCCGGCGTACTCGCGCCAGGCGGCGAGTACGTCGTAACTACGTCCGACAAAGCCCGCCTCGCCCCACAACGCGAGCAGCGGGCAGTGGATTCGATTACCCGCGTGTGCGTCCGCGTCGTCGTGCACAAGATCAATTGACGCGGCCGCGCGATAGTCGGCGCAGGAGGCCGCGATTGCGGCGGGATCGCGGAAACAACGCACGTACTCCGCGATCGCGGCCTCGGCGAAGGGCATGCCACCGTGGTGCCGCGCGCCCATCCGGGCCCGGATCCAGAACTCGGGATCGTTGCCGATGAGCCGCTCCGGGATGCCATGCCCCGCGGCCAGGAAGAACCAGTGGTAGTAGCCGAGTCCAAAGTTCTTGTCCGCGTGGGTGAAGGTGTACCTCGTGGGCACGATGTCCAGCACGGCGAGCCGGGTGACGGACTCGGGATGGTCCAGCGCGAGCCGGTGCGCGACCCGGCCACCCCGATCGTGCCCCGCCACCGCGAAGTGCTCGAAGCCGAGCCGCCGCATGACCGCCAGCTGATCGGCCGCCATGGCCCGCTTGCCGTACTCGGCGTTGTCAGGTCCGGGCGCGGGCTTGTCGCTGTCGCCGTAACCCCGCAGATCGGTGAGCACCACGCTGAACCGCTCAGCCAGCCGCGGCGCGACCTCATGCCAGATCAGGTGCGTCTGCGGATAGCCGTGCAGCAACAACACCGGTGGCCCGTCGCCGGCGGTGACGGTGTGGATGCCGACACCGTCGGCGTCGACGATCCGGCTGGTGAACCCACTGGGCAACGGAACGCTCATCGCACGAACTCCAGCAACGCCTTGGTGAACTCCTCGGTACTCGCGGTGCCCCCGAGATCAGGCGTGCGAATCCCGGTACGCGCCAGCAGTTCCGCCAACGCACCCTCCACAGTGGACGCCGCCTCGGCGTGCCCGAGGTGCTCCAGCATCAGCCCCGCGGTCCAGATCGCCCCCAGCGGATTGGCGATCCCCCGCCCGGCGATGTCCGGCGCGGAACCATGCACCGGCTCGAACATCGACGGAAACTCCCGCTCCGGGTTGAGATTGGCCGCGGGCGCCAGCCCAATACCGCCCGCGACCGCCGCGGCCAGATCACTGAGAATGTCCCCGAAGAGATTGGACCCCACGATCACATCGAACCGAGCCGGCTCCAGCACGATCTTGGCGCACAACGCGTCAATGTGCTCCTGCTCCCAGCGCACGCCCGGATGTCCCGGCGCCGTCTCGGCGACCAGCTCATCCCAGAACGGCAACGTGTGCACAATCCCGTTGGACTTGGTCGCCGAAGTCAACCGCCCCCGCCGAGCCCCCGCCAACGCGAACGCGTACTCCAACACCTTGGTCACCCCAGCCCGGGTGAACACCGCTTCCTGCACCGCCATCTCCTCGGCAAACCCCCGGTTGAACCGCCCCCCGATCTCGCTGTACTCCCCCTCCACATTCTCCCGCACCACCACGAAGTCCACCGCTCCGGCTTCAGCCCCCCGCACCGGACTGGGCACACCCTCGAACACCTTGATCGGCCGCAGATTGACGTACTGCCGGAAGCCACGACGGATCGGAATCAACAGACCCCACAGCGAGATGTGATCCGGCACCCCCGGGTCGCCCACCGCACCGAGGAAGATCGCGTCATGGTGACGGAGCCGCTCAAGCCCATCGGTGGGCATCATCGCGCCGAGTTCGCGATAGCGGGCACAGGACCAGTCGAACTCGTCGTAGCGGAAGCGGATGCCGTGGCGGGCACCGACGGCGTCGAGCACCACGCAGGCCGCTGGGGTGACCTCCCGGCCGATGCCGTCGCCGGGGATGAGGGCGATGTGGTGGTGGGTTGTCATGTTGTCGATGGGACCAGCGGGGCGGGGGCGCGGTCCAAGACTGGTTGCCGGTCAGGGCGATAGGCGGGGGCTATCAGGGGGTGGCGTGACGGGCTCGCGGCGCGTGGCTCGGCGGGTGCGGTTGGGCGGCTTGAGGGCCTGACAGCGCGTCGATTGTGGCGGGCGTGAGCGGTTTGCCGACCGTGGATGGAATCGCTAGCGTGAGTATTCGCCGAGCATGGATGGTTCGCTTACCGCTGCTGGTTTGCCTGGCATGGGTGGCTCACGTAGCGCGGGCGGTTCTCCTAAGCACCTGGCCAGAAGTCTTGTCCGAAACCTTCGGGTAGCCAGGGGCTGGTCCAAGGGGCGGCAGTGGTGAGGTGCTGCTCGGTGGTTCGGCTGCGGAAGTAGGCGTGGGTCTGGCGGAGGCG